>NZ_AJFC01000323.1:0-7859 GCF_000256505.1 Rhodococcus sp. P14
CTCCCCGATCCCGGTGACGCGACCGCGTCCGCTCTCGGCCCGGTCAACGAGATCCCGGGCACCGTGGTCGACATCGCCGTCGAGGTCGGTGACACGGTCACCGCCGGCCAGAAGTTGGTCGTTATCGAGGCCATGAAAATGGAACATCCCGCCACGGCCGCCGTCGACGGAACGGTCGAGCAGATCCACGTCACGGTCGGCCAATACGTCGACGCGCACACCGTCCTCATCACTTTGGCAGCGGGAGATCAACCGTGAGCACGCACCAACCCCTACGAATCGCCAACTGTTCCGGCTTCTTCGGGGACCGCCTCGCTGCGGCACGCGAGATGGTCGACGGCGGGTCCATCGATGTCCTCACCGGCGACTGGCTCGCAGAGCTGACCATGGGCGTCCTGGTCAAACAGCGCAAACGCAACGCCGACAACGGGTTTGCCCGCACCTTCGTCCAGCAACTCGACGAGGTACTCGACTCCTGCCTCGACCGGCACATCAAGATCGTCTCGAACGCCGGCGGACTCAATCCCCATGCCTGCGCCGAGCAGGTAGCACGCATCGCCGAACGCGCGGGCCGGTCGGTGCGGGTCGCGGTCGTCGACGGTGACGACGCCACCGACGCCTTCAGCCGTGCTCGCGAGCAGGGTTGGGAAGCACTGCATCTCGACACCGGTCAGCCGTTCTCCGAGATCGGCCAGGACCCGGACGTCGTCAGCGCCTATCTCGGTGGGTGGGGCATCAAAGAAGCCCTCGACGCCGGCGCCGACGTCGTGATCACCGGTCGCGTCACCGACGCCGCGATCATTCTCGGGCCCGCCGCCTGGCACTTCGGCTGGTCTCGCACCGACTGGGATGCCCTCGCCGGAGCGGTCGCCGCGGGGCATGTGATCGAGTGCGGGGCGCAAGCAACCGGGGGGAACTTCTCCTTCTTCTCCGAGGTCCCCGGCATGGACCACGTCGGCTTCCCCATCGCCGAGATCGCCGCCGACGGCTCCTCCGTCATCACCAAACACGACGGCACCGGCGGTCAGGTCACCGTGGAAACGGTGACTGCGCAGTTGCTCTACGAGATCGACGGACCCCGCTACGCCAACCCCGACGTGATCACCCGCCTCGACACCGTCCAGCTCGACCAGGTCGGCGATGATCGAGTCCGAATCTCCGGTGTCCGAGGTGAACCCGCCCCCGCCACCGTTAAGGTCGGTGCGTTGGTCTCCGGTGGCTGGCGCAACGAGGTGACCTTCGTGCTCACCGGAACGAACATCGACGCGAAAGCCAACCTCGCCCAAAGCGCATTGTGGGCGACAATCCCCGGCGGAAAGGAGGCCTTTCAACATGTCACCACCCGCTTGCTGCGCGCCGATCGACCCGACCCTGCGACGATGACCGAGGCAGTCGCGCTGTTGACGATTGCAGTGACCGATCCGTCCCGGGAGAAGGTCGGCGCCTTTCCCCGCGCCGCGATCGAGACCGGATTGGCGAGCTACCCCGGCCTGTACTTTACCGCCCCGCCCACCCCGGGCAGCGAAATCTCCGTATTCTGGCCGACCTTGATGCCCGCCAGCATGTTCCACCAGCGAGTCACCCTGGCAGGAAACATCACCGACGTTCCTCCGGCCCCTACCGAACCGGAAGTTCCACCTTTCGAGCACATCACCACGGGTCCGGCCGAACCGCTTCCCGGTCCGACCGTCCGCCTGCCGATGGGCACCGTTCTCGGCACCCGCTCGGGCGACAAGGCAGGCAACGCCACACTGGGTGTCTGGGCCCGCGACAACGACGCGCACCGATGGCTGCGCTCGTGGTGGACCGAGGACGCGGTGCGTGCTTTGATCCCCGAGGCAGCGGACTGCCACCTGCGGATGTGGGAGCTGCCGCACCTGCGCGCCTGCGGAGTGACCATCGTCGGCCTACTCGGCCGCGGAGTGGCCGCAAACCTCGACCTCGATTCACAGGGAAAGGGACTCGGCGAGTACGTGCGCGCCAAGCACCTCGACATCCCCACCGTGTTACTGCCGGCCGACGGGCAGATGCCCGATGCACTCGTCGCCACCGAAACAGTGTAAGGAAGGCTCATGTCCCCTTTGAACACCACCACCGAACTGGTGCACCTCACCACCGAGCGCGGTGTGTCCACCATCACGCTCGACTCACCACACAACCGCAATGCGCTCTCCGCGCAGCTACGAACCGAGCTGCTGCAGCTGCTCGAGGAGGCACTGCGGGACGAGTCGACACGCGTCATCGTTCTCACGCACACCGGGTCTGTGTTCTGCGCAGGCGCCGACCTGAAAGAGGCGCGCAGCGCGGACACCACCAAGTCCGGTGGTGAACTCATCGCGGTCCTCGAGAAGCTGATGACCTCGCAGAAACCCGTGGTGGCGCGGCTCGCCGGCCCTGCCCGCGCCGGCGGGATCGGGCTCGTCGCCGCCTGCGACTTCGCAATCGCCGCCGACACCGTTACCTTCGGATTCAGCGAGGTCCGGATCGGGGTGATTCCTTCGATCATCTCGATACCGCTGCGGCTGCGAGTACTGCCACCGGCCCTGCAGCGGCTGTTCCTCACCGGGGAAACATTCGATGCGCATCACGCGGCGAGTATCGGCCTGGTCAGTGAGGTGACCGCCGCAGAGGACCTCGACAGCACAGTCGCCGGGCTCGCCCGCACACTGCAACTCGGCTCCCCCCAGGCCCTGGCCGGCGTCAAGCAGCTACTACATCCACCGAGTGCAACCCTGTCCGACCAGTTCGCACAGATGCAGAACCTCACCGCCCGGTACTTCGCCTCGCCGGAGGCGCGGGAAGGGATCCGAGCCTTCGCCGAGAAGCGGCCGCCCGCGTGGGTCCCGGCCGCCGACGCCGACAGTTCGACCTGACCGAGCCCCTCACACTCATTCAGCCATCGATTCAAGGACAGACGATGACCAAACGGCCGGGGCGGCCGCCCAGGCCCCGTATGCGGTCATCGTGTGCCATACGGAGGTAGTTCCCAGTGATCGAACTTTCCCACTCACCGGAGGTGACCGCCCTGGTCGAGAAGACCAGAGCGTTCACCCGCGATCTGGTGCTGCCCGTCGAGGACGAGCACCACGGCGACATCACCGCCGCCGGCGGTGACACCTTGCGGGTGGAACTGCAGAAGGCGGCCAAGGAAGCGGGGATCTTCGCCCCCCATGCGCCCGTCGAATACGGCGGCCTCGGGCTGAACATGACCGACCGCGCACCCATCTTCGAAGAAGCCGGATACTCCCTGTTCGGACCGGTGGCCTTGAACATCGCCGCACCCGACGAAGGCAACGTCCACATGCTCGACCACATCGCCAGCCCGGAACAAAAAGAACAGTTCCTCGCCCCCCTCGCCCGCGGCGACCTGCGATCTGCATTCGCGATGACCGAGCCGTCCCCGGGAGCCGGATCGGACCCGACCGCACTGACCACCCGCGCCGAGAAAGTATCCGGCGGGTGGAAAATCAACGGACACAAGTACTTCATCACCGGCGCGGACGGTACCGGATTCTTCATCATCTTCGCCCGCACCTCCGGGCAACCAGGCGACCGCGGCGGCGCCACCATGTTCATCACCCCCGCCGACGTACCCGGCCTGAATGTGGGTCGACACATCGACACCCTCGACAAGTCCATGATCGGCGGTCACTGCGAGGTGTTCTTCGAGGACCTGTTCGTTCCCGACAGCGGGGTACTCGGCGAAGTCGACCAGGGATTCCGCTACGTGCAGGTCCGGCTCGGACCGGCACGGATGACGCACGTCATGCGCTGGCTCGGAGCCGCGCGCCGCGGCCACGACATCGCGGTGGCACACGTCGCCGAGCGGGAAGCGTTCGGTGGCAAACTCGGCGATCTCGGCATGATCCAGCACATGGTCGCGGACAACGAGATCGACATCGCCGCCACCCGCACGCTGCTGACCCAGGCCTGCTGGGAACTCGATCAGGGTGGGCACGCGAGCAACGCCACCTCCATCGCGAAAACCTTCGCCGCCGAGGCGATCTTCCGGATCGTCGACCGCTCGATCCAGATGTGCGGCGGACTCGGGGTGTCCGGCGACCTTCCGCTCGCGCGACTCTCCCGTGAGGTGCGAGGATTCCGCATCTACGACGGGGCCTCCGAGGTACACCGCTGGGCCATCGCCAAACGGGCCATCGCTGCAGCGAAGAAGGCGGCCAGGGAGACCGCGACATGACCGCTACCCAGCACCGAGGACTCGATCTCGGCGACCTGCGCTCCTACCTGAGCGACTCCGGCGTGAAAATCGACGGCGAACTGCGGGCCGACCTGATCTCCGGCGGCAAATCCAATCTCACCTACGCCGTCTTCGACAGCTCCTCCCGATGGGTGCTGCGCCGGCCACCCACCGCCGGGCTCACGCCCTCCGCGCACGACGTGGCCCGCGAATACCGGATCACCTCGGCGCTGCAGGGCACCGGCGTCCCCGTCGCGCGCACCATCATGCTCTGCGAGGACGTATCCGTGCTCGGTGCCCCGTTCACCCTCGTCGAACACGTCAACGGACGTGTCGTCCGGACCAAGACGGACCTTGCCGAGCTCAGTGACCAAGACATCGACGCCTGCATCGACGAACTGGTCCAGGTCCTCGGCGCCCTACACAACGTCGACTACCACGCGGTCGGGCTCGGAGAGTTCGGCCGACCGGACGGGTATGTGGCCCGGCAGGTGGCGTTGTGGGCAAAGCAGTGGGGCCGGGTGAAAACCGACGACTCTCCCGATCTGGACCGGTTGCACGCGGGTCTCGCCGACACGATTCCCGCACAGTCGGAGGCCTCGATCGTGCACGGCGACTATCGGATCGACAACACCATCCTCGATTCGGGCGATGCCGGCCGGGTGGCTGCGGTAGTGGATTGGGAACTCTCTGCCCTCGGTGATCCGCTCACCGACGTCGCGTTGATGTGCGTCTACCGGAACCCGGTGTTCGATCTCGTCATCGGTGAACCCGCCGCATGGACGAGTTCGCGGCTGCCGTCGGCCGACGAGATCGCCCAGCGGTACACGCTCGCCTCGGGCCGGGAACTGGTGCACTGGAACTTCTATCTGGCGCTGGCCAACTTCAAACTCGCCGTCATCGCCGAAGGCATCAATCACCGCTACCGGGCGGGTGCGACCGTCGGGGACGGCTTCGACAAGGCGGGCGAGTCGGTACCCGAATTCATCGCGGCGGGTCTTCGCGCCCTGAAAGGAAAGAACTGATGGGCACCAGTGCACTCATCACCGGCGCCTCACGCGGGATCGGGCTGGGCATCGCCACCCGTCTTGCCGAGCAGGGCTACGGCCTGACGATCAGCGCCCGTGATCCCGAGCGGCTCGAGGCCGTCGCCCACAACCTGCGGGCAGCAGGGGCGAAAGAGGTCGTCGCGGCGGCCGGTGACCTGGCGGATCCAGCGGCGGTGGAGCAACTGGTCCATGCCCACGCTGACCGGTTCGACACCCTCAACGCGCTGGTCCTCAATGCCGGGTTCGGATCCTCCGGAACCATCGACGCCTACCCCATGCGGCGGTTCGACACGACCATCGACGTCAACTTGCGAGCCCCCCTGACCCTGTTGCAGCGAACGCTGCCATTGCTACGCTCCGCAGCGGCGACCGACCCCGCACGAGGTTCGAAGGTGGTTGCGCTGGCATCGATCACCGGTGTCTACGCCGAAGCGGGGCTCGCGGTGTACGGGGCGACGAAGGCCGCACTGATCTCGTTGATCGAAACCCTGAATGCGGAAGAGTCCGCTCACGGTGTCACAGCCACCGCGATCGCACCCGCCTTCGTGGACACCGACATGGCCACCTGGATCCATGACCAGATCCCACCCGAGACGATGATTCAAGTCGGCGACATCGTCGAACTCGTCGACGCACTGCTGCGCCTGTCCCCCCGCGCGGTGGTCCCCAACATCGTCGTCGGCCGCGCCGGAACGAGCAGCTACCACGCCTGACAGCCCGATCCGACGACCCCATCGACCTACCGAAGTGAGTACCGCCATGCGTGAAGCAGTCATCGTCTCCACCGCCCGGACCCCCATAGGAAAGGCGTACCGCGGCGCATACAACAACACCCAGGGCCAGCAGCTCGCGGCCCACGCTCTCACGCACGCCGTTCAGCGGGCAGGACTCGACGGAAGCGAGATCGAGGACGTCATCCTGGGGTGTGCCCTGCAGCAGGGCTCGACGGGCGGCAACATCGCTCGTCAAGCAGTTCTGCGGGCAGGCCTACCGGATTCGATCTCGGGCATGACCCTGGACCGGCAGTGCTCCTCGGGATTGATGGCCATCGCCACCGCAGCCAAACAGATCGTCTGCGACGGCATGAACGTCGCGGTAGGCGGCGGCATCGAATCGATTTCCCTGGTACAGAACGACAAACAGAACTACTACCGGGCACTGGACCCCTGGCTCGAGGACAACGCGCCGGCTATCTACATGCCCATGCTGCACACTGCCGAGATCGTCGCCGAACGCTACACCGTCAGCCGGCAGCGTCAAGACGAGTTCGCGGCGCTGTCCCAGCAGCGCACAGCCCGCGCTCAGGAGAACGGCCGGTTCGACGCAGAGATCGTTCCTCTGGACACCATCAAAACCGTGACCGACAGGGTGTCCGGCGGAACCATCGAGAGCCGGGTGACCCTGACCCAAGACGAGGGCAACCGGCCCTCGACCACCCTTGAGGGACTGGCCGCGCTGGCACCGGTGCTGCCGGACGGTCAGGTGTCCGTCCGAGCCACCGTGACGGCAGGCAACTCCTCCCAACTGTCCGATGGTGCATCAGCATCGGTACTGATGGAATCCAAAGAGGCTGAACGGCGTGGACTACAGCCCCTCGGAGTCTATCGCGGCATCGCGGTGGCCGGGTGCCGTCCGGACGAGATGGGCATCGGGCCGGTACTGGCGATCCCGAGACTGCTCAAGGAACACGGTCTCACCGTCGACGACATCGGACTGTGGGAGCTCAACGAAGCCTTCGCGTCCCAAGCCGTGTACTGCCGCGACGAACTCGGCATCGATCCCGAACGCTTCAACGTCAACGGCGGCGCGATCTCGGTCGGACACCCGTACGGGATGACCGGGGCGCGCCTGGTCGGTCACGCCCTGATCGAAGGCCAACGCCGAGGCGTGCGCTACGCCGTCGTTTCCATGTGCATCGGCGGCGGCATGGGGGCTGCCGGGCTGTTCGAAATCGCCTGACGTCGCCATCCAGCTCTGCCATCACCGTCATGGCACCCGGTGTGCAGCCACTTGCCGTCCGCCGAACACGCGCTGATGCAGGGCCTCAACGGTGGCCGCAGTCAGAGCAACACCCTGATCCTGCGACCCGGCGCACGTCACCCCAAGACCGGGGAATCCACGGATAGAGCACGCCCGCACAACAACATTCGAGGGACGACACCAATGACGACTGTCACCGAACCTTCCAACCGCGCAGCGGTCCCCATAGATTTTGTCAGCGGACTGGAGGGCGTGGTCGCCTTCACCAGTGATATCGCCGAACCCGACAAGGACGGCGGTTCGCTGCGCTACCGCGGCGTCGACATCGAGGACCTCGTCACGCGCGGGGTGACGTTCGGGGACGTGTGGGCGCTGCTGGTCGACGGGAAGTTCGGCCAGGGCCTGCCCCCGGCCGAGCCGTTCCCGCTGCCGATCCACACCGGCGACGTCCGCGTCGACGTCCAGGCCGGCCTGGCGATGCTCGCCCCGATCTGGGGCTTCGAGCCGCTCCTCGACATCGACGACGCCACCGCCCGCGAGAATCTCGCCCGCGCCGCCGTGATGGCACTGTCCTACGTCGCGCAGTCCGCGCGCGGCATCTACCAGCCCGCCGTGCCGCAGAAGCGCATCGA
>NZ_AJFC01000324.1:0-23157 GCF_000256505.1 Rhodococcus sp. P14
GAGTTCTCAAAGAACACGCACACACCATCGCTCCGCACCTTCAGTGCCTTGCTCCGGGGCAACCGTTCCAGCCTAACATCGGGGGCCTTCGGAGTCAAAACTCTGCGGCCGATCCGATCTCGGGGCGATTGGAAACCTTACCAGAAGGTTCTCAATCAAGGTAATCAGGCGCCTGCGTCCAACCTCGTTGTCCCGAGCCCCTGCGGGCCGGGTCGGTGTCCGTGTCGCTCTGACCTGGAATAAGTTACGTGAACATCCGGCTGTACGCCAAATCGCCAGCTCAGAGCCATCATTTGCGCTCGAGTACGTGTGTTTCCGGGACGCGGAACCGTCCTGTGCCCGGCTGCGTCTCATCTACCGAGGGCTACGTGCCACCCACTCAGGTACAGGAGACCCATGAGCGGCTTTCCCGCAGAGATCGTCGAGCCGGCCCGGATGGATGGCCCCGACCCGCGTTCGCTCGCGGCGGCGCTGTGCGCCGCCGCCTGCGACGACATGCTCGACACGCTCGACGAGGTCCTCCTCGAGCTCGACGCAGACGCGTCGGACGGCTGTGCGTGTGACGTCGCACCGCGCGTCGCCGCAAGGATCGCGACCGTCGTCCGGATGAAGGCCGCGTTCGAGTCGTCGCGTCCCCTCGGGTAGCCGTGCCGGCTTTCGGCGACAGTGATCACGGCATCACGCGTCGCGGCACGGGCCGCCCGATTTCTCGAGTAACGTGCTCCGTGAGCAAAGCGAGAAAGGGTGCCGTGACGTCGACCGGGAACATGGTGGGATTGTTCGCCGGAATCGGCGGACTCGAGCTCGGACTGGCCGAGCACGGCTGGCGCACCGAACTGCTCTGCGAGATCGACGCCGGAGCGCAAGCCGTACTTCGCGCTCGCTTCACCGACGTGACGCTGCACACCGATGTCACGCGCCTTCGTTCCCTTCCTCAGGCAACCGAGATCGTCACCGCGGGCTTTCCGTGCCAGGACCTGTCGCAGGCCGGCCGGACCGCCGGCATCACCGGCTCCCGGTCGGGCCTCGTCGACGAGGTGTTCCGGTTGGTGCGGCGCAAGCAGGGACCGCGCTGGCTGCTCATCGAGAACGTCCCCTTCATGCTGCAACTCGGCCGCGGCGCCGCGATGCGTCACATCACCGACGCGCTCGAAGATCTCGGGTACGCGTGGGCGTACCGGGTCGTCGACGCCCGCGCGTTCGGACTTCCGCAGCGGCGACAGCGGGTGCTCATGCTCGCCTCGCGGACCGACGATCCCCGCGCGGTGCTCTTCGGCGAGGACGCCGGTGCCCCCGCGGAAGGCGATCCCGACACCCACCCGTGCGGCTTCTACTGGACGGAAGGCGTACGCGGTCTGGGCTGGGCGGTCAACGCCGTGCCCACCCTCAAGGGCGGGTCCACGGTCGGCATCGCCAGTCCGCCGGCGGTGCGGTTGCCGTCGGGAGAGATCGTCACGCCCGGTCTGATCGACGCCGAACGGCTCCAGGGCTTCGACCCGGACTGGACCGCACCCGCCACCCAGGCACCCGGCGTTCGGACCGGGCATCGGTGGCGGCTCGTCGGCAACGCCGTGAGCGTCCGCATGGCCGCCTGGGTCGGTGGACGGCTCGGCCGGCCCATCGACTACTCCCCCGACCACGAGACAGCGCTGCGGCCGGGGGACCCCTGGCCGAGTGCCGCCTGGGGGGCCCGGCGACGAGCGTTCCGGGTGCACGAGTCGCACTGGCCGGTCCAGGAGCCGTACGAGGACCTCGCGGGATACCTGGAGGACGCGCGACTGCTGTCCGCACGGGCCACGGCCGGATTCCTGCGGCGGGCCCGGTCCGGCAACCTGAGATTCGTGCCCGGCTTCCTCGACGACGTCGAGTCCCACCTCGACCGCATGGGCGGCTTCCCCGAAGCCGCGGCCTGAGGACGGATCCGGCTGCCGTGCCCTCCACCGACCCGCAGACCAGCGCCCGGATGAGACGGCAGCGACGCCGGGACACCGCCCCCGAGGTGGCCCTGCGCCGGGAGCTCCACGGGCGCGGGGTGCGCTACTTCGTCGATCGGGCGCCGCTGAAGGGCATCCGTCGACGCGCCGACCTGGTGTTTCCGCGTCGCCGAGTGGCGGTGTATGTCGACGGGTGCTTCTGGCACCGTTGCCCGCAGCACGCCACCGATCCGAAGAACAACGCCGAGTGGTGGGCCGCCAAGCTCGCCGCCAACGTGGCCCGGGACCGGAATACCGACGCCGCGCTCGCCGCGGCCGGGTGGACGGTGGTGCGGATCTGGGAGCACGAGAATCCCGCGGAGGCCGCGGACCGGGTGCAGGCCGCATTGTCCGCGACCGAACCGGGTACTGCCGATTCCTGACTACCGAAGGGAGGATGCGGTGGAACCGGCAATCGCGCTCGTTCTGGGAGCGCTCCTCGGGGTCCTGCTCGGCCTCCTCGGTGGCGGCGGATCCATCCTCGCGGTTCCCGCCCTGGTGTACGGCCTCGGACTCGAGTTCCGCCAGGCCATCCCCATCTCGCTGATCGTCGTCGGAGCGGCAGCCCTGTCCGGGGCTATCCCCAAGATCCGGGCCGGGCAGGTCGACTGGCGGCTGGCCGCGGTGTTCGCCGCGGCCGGCATCCCCGCGACGTTCGCGGGCACGGCGGTCGGCACGTTGCTGCCGCAGCCGGTACTGCTGGTGGGCTTCGCCGCCGTGATGGTGCTGGCGGGCATCCGGATGCTGCGCGAGAACGACGACGCCGGAACCGCGTGCACGACCGGTGACTCCGGCATCGACTGGAAGCGATGCGCGCCGAGGTCGATCCCGGCCGGTGTGGGAGTGGGCTTCCTGACCGGGCTGTTCGGCGTCGGAGGCGGCTTCCTGATCATCCCCGCGCTGGTGATCCTCCTCGGGTTGGAGATGAGCGTCGCCGTGGGGACCTCGCTGATCGTCATCGTCGCCAACTCGACGGCCGGGCTCGTCGCGCACATCGGGGACGCCGACATCGACTGGCCGCTCACCGCGGCGTTCGCCGGGGCTGCGGTCGTCGCGTCACTGGTTGCCGGTCACCTCGGTACCCGCATGGAAACCGACCGGCTGCGGCGGTGGTTCGCCTGGCTCGTCTTCGTCGTGGCCGCGTACGTGCTGGTGGACACCCTGTTCCTGCGCTGAGCCGGAACTCGTCGCGTAACCGGCGCATTCTTCGTACGCCCCCGGGTATCCGGGGGCATAGTGAGAAAGCACCGTGGGAAGGCACCGACATGGACGTATCGATCATCGAAACCTCGAGTCTCGGCGACCGCAGCTATCTGATCACCGAGGCGGACGTGGCCGTCGTGGTGGATCCCCAGCGCGACATCGACCGGGTGCTCGCGCTCGCCAACGACCGCGAAGCGCGCATCACCCACGTCCTCGAGACCCACATCCACAACGACTACGTCACCGGCGGGCTGGAACTGTCCCGTGCCGTCGAGGCCGAGTACATCGTCCCGGCCGGCGACGATGTGGACTACGAGCGACGCGCCGTCCACGACGGCGACCTGATCGACGCCGGTCCCATCCGGCTGCGGGTGATGCACACACCCGGGCACACCCACCACCACGTCAGCTATGTGCTGCTCGACGAGACCGGTGCCACGCACGGAATCTTCACCGGTGGGTCGATGCTGTACGGATCCACCGGCCGCACCGACCTCGTCGGCCCGCAGTACACCGAGGAACTGACCCACGCGCAGTTCCACTCCGTGCGACGGATCGCCGACGAAGTGCCGGCCGACACCCCGGTGTATCCCACCCACGGCTTCGGCAGCTTCTGCTCGGCCACCCCCACCAGCGGCGACTCGTCCACCGTGGGACAGCAGCGCGACGTCAACCCGGCGCTGACCCGTGACGAGCAGGCCTACGTCGACGAACTCATCGCGGGACTCAACACCTATCCCGCGTACTACGCCCACATGGGTGTGATCAACAAGGCGGGTCCGTCGTCGGTCGACCTGTCGCCACCGGAACCGGTCGACCCGGCCGAGCTGCGCCGGCGTATCGACGCCGGCGAGTGGGTCGTCGACCTGCGTGAGCGCACCGCCTTCGCCGCGGGACACCTGGGCGGCACGCTCGGCTTCGAACTGTCCACCTCCTTCGTCACCTACCTGGGTTGGCTCTACAAGTGGGGTGCGCCCCTGACCCTCATCGGCGAGAGCGACGAGCAGATCGCCGACGCCAAGCGCGAGCTGGTCCGCATCGGTATCGACGAACTCGCCGGCGCGGCCGTCGGCGAGATCCACACCCTCGTCAACGGGCACGAACTGCGGTCGTACCGCGTCTCGGACTTCGCGGAACTCACCGGGGAGATCGACAACGAGCGGGTCCGGGTCCTCGACGTGCGCCAGAAGGACGAGTTCGAGGACGGCCACGTGCGCGGGGCGGTCAACATCCCGCTGCACGACCTCGCCGACCGGCTCGACCAGGTCCCGCACGGGGAGGTCTGGGTGCACTGCGGGTCCGGCTACCGGGCCTCGATCGCCGCCTCGATGATCGACCGGATCGACCGCACCGTCGTCCTCGTGAACGACGACTTCGACAAGGCGTACGACCACGGTCTGACCGACTCGTGAGGGTCCCTTCCGGGACCGACGACGAAAGAACCCCCACCGGAGCGGTGGGGGTTCTTCACTGTGCGCCCGAAGGGATTCGAACCCCTAACCTTCTGATCCGTAGTCAGATGCTCTATCCGTTGAGCTACGGGCGCAGTTCGTGCACGCAGTTGTGTCCTGCATGCAGTTCTCGTATTCAGTTGTCGCCGGTGACGCTGCACCGACGTGGCGGAGGCGAGAGGATTTGA
This sequence comes from Rhodococcus sp. P14, assembly GCF_000256505.1. NCBI lineage: Bacteria > Bacillati > Actinomycetota > Actinomycetes > Mycobacteriales > Nocardiaceae > Rhodococcus > Rhodococcus sp. P14. The sequence continues at coordinate 4,816 of NZ_AJFC01000324.1, forward strand.
ACCTCCGGTCCCCCGTAAAGGGGACAACTCATTAGCAGTGAGTCCCATTCGGCCGCTCTGGCACGCCTCCCTGGGGGGTTTCGATTCTCTCGAACCGCCGGGACGAAAGATTACACACGTTCGGACAGCAAACGCAAAACGGCTGGTCAGCGCAGGTTCGAGTCGAACCAGTCGAAGATCCGACGCCGCGCGTCGATGATCGCCGCCTCGGCCGGGTCGGTCTCGGGATCGGCCGTGTCGTGCTCGACGGGCGGCTCGTCGGGTCGATGCGCCAGCCCCGGATACCCGATCACCAAGGTGGGCGCATCGGCCCGTCCGGCCGCCTCGCGCAACTGCTCGACGTCGCCGGGCGGGGTCGTGGGATCGTCTTCGCCGTACAGACCGAGCCACGGCGCCTGCAGGCTGCGCACGGCCTCGACGAGTGCGGGGACGTCGGGCCGCAGCGGTTGCAGGATGCCGTGCGCCGCGACGGTGACCGCTGCCCCCACCCGCCGGTTCGCGGCGACGAGGAGCGCCGCCGTGCCGGCGTCGTCGAATCCGATCACGCCGACCGCGTCGGGGTAGACCCCGCTGCGGACCAACCAGTCCATCGCGGCATCGACGTCGTCGAACAGGTTCTGCCCGAACACCTCGTCGTCCTCGGTGAACTCGCGATGGAACAGGTGCGGTGCCACGACCAGCCAGCACTCGGCAGCCAGCACCTCCATGAACGCCAGCAGGGCCGGTGGAAACTCGCGGGATTCGTGCAACACCACGATGCCACCGCGAAGGGCGCCCTCCGGCCGGAACACGGTCAGCGGTACCTGCCCCGACCCGTCCGGCAACCGGGCCGCGGCAGTGTGGATTCCCGACATACCGTCCACGATGACACGACCCACCGCGACAGTGCACGTGATCGCCGGGCGCATAATCGGCTGGTGACCCCACGGACCCGCCCCGACCTCGTCTCGATCCCGTCCTATGTGCCCGGCCGCAGCTTTCCGGGCGCGATCAAGCTCGCCAGCAACGAGACCACGGTCGGTCCCCTGCCCAGCGTGCGCGACGCGATCGCCGAGGCGGCGTACTCGGTCCACCGGTACCCGGACAACATGGCTGCCGTGCTCATCGGCGCGCTGGCCGAACGGCTGGGGGTCGAGCCCGAGAACATCGCCGTGGGCAACGGTTCGGTGAGCCTGTGCCAGGAGCTGGTGCTCTCGGCCTGCAACGACGGCGACGAGGTGGTGTTCTCCTGGCGCTCGTTCGAGGCGTACCCGGTGGTGACGGCGGTGGCCGGCGCGAAACCGGTGCCGGTGCCCAACACCCCCGAGCACGGCCACGACCTCGACGCGATGCTCGCCGCGATCACCGATCGCACCCGGGTGGTGTTCGTGTGCAATCCCAACAACCCGACCGGTGCGCTGCTCGGCAGGGCGGAGCTGGAGCGGTTCATCGACGCGGTGCCACCGCAGGTGCTCGTCGCGCTCGACGAGGCGTACTTCGAGTACACCCGCCCGAAGCCCGGCGCGGAACTGGCGGACGGGGTCGTGCTCGCCGCCGGCCGGCCGAACGTCGTGGTGCTCCGCACTTTCTCGAAGGCCTACGGTCTGGCCGGTCTGCGGGTCGGCTACCTGGTCGGCGACCCCTCGGTGATCAAAGTCCTGAACAAGGTGCACACCCCGTTCAGCGTGAGCTCGCTCGCGCAGCAGGCGGCCATCGCCTCCCTGGCGGCCGCCGACGAGCTGCTGGCGCGCACCGACAGTGTGCTCGCCGAGCGCGACCGCGTGCGGACGGGGCTCGTCGACGCCGGATATCCCGTGCCGGAGAGCTACGCCAACTTCGTGTGGTTGCCGCTCGGAGACCGGTCGGCGGCGTTTGCCGAAGCGTGCGCGGAGGCGGGCGTGCTGGTCCGCCCGTACGCGGACGACGGAGTGCGGGTGACCATCGGCGATCCGCACGAGAACGACGCATTCCTGACATTCGCGACCGGCAAGGGCCTCGACATCGCGGAAATTTCGACGTCCTGACCTGCGAGAAAGCGTCTACGAGACCCAACCGTTATCAGCGGGTGGCGATCACGTGACCAACCGTTGGCACACTCGTCCGGTCGGCTAGGGAGCGGAGTGTGCGGATGGGTTCAGGCGTGACACGCCGGTGGACCTTGTCCGCGGCCCTGCTGACCGGAGTCCTGTGGACGTCGCTTGCCGTCCCCGCGACCGCACTACCTCCGGACGCCCTGCCGCTGCGACTGATCGCCTTCCGCGACCTGCACGGCAGCCTGCTCCCACCCCAGGGTCCCCGCAGCGAGGTGGTCCGTTCCGACGGCGCGTCCGTTCCCGCGGGCGGCGCGGCATATCTCGCCGCCTACGTCCGGCAACTGCGCGCGCAGGCGGACAACTCGGTGCTCTACTCCGTCGGCGACACGTGGGGCTCGTCGCCCATCGAATCGGCGATGTTCCACGACGAACCCACCGTGGACCTGCTCAACGGCCTCGATGTGACCGCGGCCGCCCTCGGCAACCACGAATTCGACAACGGCTACGCCGAGTTGCGGCGCCTGCGCGACGGCGGGTGCCACCCCGAGGGCTGCCGGTACGACGAGGAGTACGCCGGAACCGCCTTCCCGCTGATCGCGGCGAACGTCGCGGAGGCCGACGGCAGTCCCGCGGCCCTGCCGTTCAGCGTGGACTACGTCGACGGGGTGCCGGTCGGCGTCATCGGTGTCGCCCCCCAGGACACACCGCAGGTGGTGCGTGGCGACGACATCTCCGGCCTGCAGTTCACCGACGAGATCACGGCCGTCGACCGCACCGCCGACGCGCTCGATGCCCTCGGGGTCCGCTCGATCGTGCTGCTCTACAAGGGGGCGCTGACCCCGTCGGCGGGGACCGACCCGTGCGACCCGGCCGCCGGGCCCGCGCGCGCCCTCACCTCCCGGGTGTCACCGAAGGTGGATGTCGTCGTCACCGCGGACGGCGAGGACAGTTTCAACTGCAGCTACCCGGATCCGGCGGGCAATCCCCGGACCGTGCTGCAGGGCGCCTCACACGGACGCATCGTCTCGGTCGCGGACCTGACCATCGACCGCGAGAGCCGCGACGTGCTGCGCGACCGTACCCACGCGTTCAACCAGGTCGTCACCCACGACATCGCCCCCGACCCGCGCACGCAGCAGTTCGTGGACCGGGCGGTCGACAAGTCCCGCGACGTCGCCGAACGCTTCGTCGGCCGCATCGCCGCCGACCTGACCCGCGACACCACGGCCGGCGGCGAGTCGGCCCTCGGCAATCTCGTCGCGGACGCGCAGCTGGCGGCCGCCGAACCCGCCGGGGCGCAGCTCGCCCTCACCAATCCCGGTGGAGTGCGCGCCGACCTGCTGCATTCCGAGGACGGCGTCGTCACCCACGGCGACACCTACGCGGCCCAACCGTTCGGGAACCGGCTGCAGGTGCTCGAGCTCACCGGTGCGGAACTGGTCGGGGTCCTCGAACAACAGTTCCAGCAGGACGGAAGCGGCGCGAACCGCGAGCGGATCCTCGCCCCGTCGCACACGCTGCGCTACGTCCTCGACCGGGCCGCGGCGCCGGGCGGCCGGATCCGGGACGTCACCGTCGCGGGCCGCCCGCTCGAGCAGGCCGCGACGTACCGGGTGGTCGTCAACGGGTTCCTCGCCGACGGCGGTGACGGGTTCACCGGGTTCACGCACGCGCGACGGACCACCGGGGCGGGCGCCGAACTCGACGCCCTGAACGCCTACCTGGCGGCACACTCGCCCGTCGCGCCGCCGGCCACCGACCGCATCACGGTGCCCTGACCGATCCCGTTCAGTCGAGCCCGAGAGCGCGCTCGAGCGTCGGCCAGGCGGTGCGCAGATCGTCCTGCCAGTACGGCCACGAATGCGTGCCGTACGGGCGGTAGACGATCGTGGCGGGAATCCGCAGCTCCCGCAGTCGCCGGTCGAACCCGATCGTGCACACGAAGGCACCGACCTCGAGCGGGCCGCCCACGTCGAGGGCCTCCGCATCGGGTCCGACGTCGTACGGGCCGGGCAGACCGTTGCCGGTGCTGATGAAGATCTCCTTGCCGCGCAACCGCTCGGCGAGGACGTACGGATCGTGCGCCGCCCACGCCGGATCCCCCGGCGCTCCCCACATGTTGTCCGGATTGCCGCCCTTGTAGGCGACGGTGCCGCGGACCGCGTCCTGCGCGGACGCCTTCGACGTGTCCAGGCACCCGCTCAGCGCGGCCACGCCCCGGTACAGGTCCGGATTCCGGGCGATCAGGCTCGCCGCCCCCGTCGCGCCCATCGACAGGCCGCCGACGGCGTTGACGCCGTTGCCCGCGAAACGGGCGTCGATCAGCGGCGGCAGTTCCTTCGTCAGGAACGTCTCCCACGCGTTCACGCCCAGGACGGGATCCGGGGCGAGCCAGTCCGTGTAGTAGCTCGCGGTTCCGCCGACCGGCAGCACGACGTTCACGTTCTTGTCGGCGACGAAGTCGACGATGTCCGTGCGCTGCGTCCACGTACTCTCGCGGTAGTCCGACTCGGCTCCGGCGCTGACACCGTCGAGCAGGTAGAGAGACGGGCGCGGCGCGTCCCCGGCGGGATGCAGCACCTGCACCTGCACGACCCGCTGCATCGACGGCGAGTACACGAACACCGCCGAACGACGAGGCGTGACGGACTCGACCCGCTCCACCCGCGCGGACGTCGCCGGTTCGGCGGACGCGACGGACAGCGTGGACAGTGGCACGACGAACGCCGCGACGAGCGCCGCGACCGCAGATCTGAGCATCAAGTTCCTTCGTCCCCCGACTTCGGAAACACCGATTCCACAGTACGGACCGGGGCGGGTCAAGAAAGTGGGGCTCGTCACCAACGCGGAGCGCAGCCCTTGGTGACGACAGGACACGAGGACGCGGGCTACCGCTGCGGGACCGGTTCCGGCGGAAGCCAGCCCTGGTCCGCAGGCAGGTACGACCGGAACATCAGCACGAACTCGCCCGGCGGCGCCGGCAGCCAGTTCGGGCCGGCCGCAATCGGCGGCCGCGACGAAACCCACACGTCGAGCCCACCGTCGGGACCACGGACGAGCCCGGGCGTCCGGTCGCCGACGGCGTAGCGGTCGACGGGGTTGGCGACGAGGAACATGTCCGGGCCGTACACGGTGACGGACCAGAAGCCGCGGTCGTCGACCGGCGGCAGGCCCCCGGGTGGGAAACGCAGGAGATAGCCGGTCTCACCCCGGAGCGTCGTTCCGTCGGCCGCGACGCGGGCCACGTGGTACGTCGACTCCTCCGGCACGTTCGCGCCGAGCCCGATCGTCGCGACGACCGCGCGCTGGAGGTAGTCCGTGCCGTACCGGCCCGCGGTCGGCAGCGAATGCCACACCTCGCCGGACCCTCGATCCGAGTCGACGAGGTCCCGGATGCGTCGCTCGCCGCGGACCACCCCGGTCGCGAGTGCGGCGACGGTGTCCGCGGAACCCGTACTCGGCCGGGCGCCCGGCCGGACCCCGAGGTCCGCGAGTTCGTCGAGCAGCGGTGCGTCCGCCGGCGGGGGCGGATTCGCGGCCAGGATCGCCGACAGTTCGTCGAAGAACTGCGGACCCGACGCCGCGAGCGCCTGCGGGTCGGGGTTGCTGCCGCAGGCGGTCGGCGGCAGCGGCGGCGGTGCCCCGGCGACGGGCGCGGCCAGCACGGTCAACGAGTACTGCCGTTGCGCGGCACGGGCGGCCTCGAGGTCGGTCGCCGACTCCACGAGCGTCCGGCCGATCATCCACGCGTCCCAGGTGGACGACTCGACGACGGCCGCGTCCGCGGGCAGCGGACCGTCCCACCCCGGCGGGACGACGACGTGGGCACCGGCCGCCGGTCCCGTCGCCCGGGTGCCGACGTTGGCGAAGACGTCGGTGTAGATGTCGAGAAACTGGAAGTCGAAGTACCGGGCTCCCATGTCCGGATGGGTCAGCAGCACCGGACCGCCGCGAAGATCCAGCCACGCGATCGAATACAGCGTGTCGACGTTGGGAGCGACGACGACACGCGAGGTGGGATCGGCCGTCGCGGACTGGTGGTGCAGCCGGTTCACCGGTAGCAGGCAGAGCATGTTCGCCCGGGTCCGCGCGAGCGTCACGGGTGCGTAGCCGTAGACGTAACCGTCGGCGGCCACGTCGACCGCGGTCCGTTCGGCCGCCGGTTGCGGCGCCGCGCAGGCGGTCAGCAGGCCCACTGCCAGCGCTGCCGCCGCTCGAACCGCTGCGCCGACCATGGCGCCAGTGTAGGAGGCGAGAACGCGTTCCAGGGATTGTCGGCGGGTCCGCGCGCTGTGGTGCTACTTGCGCGCGTCCGAACGCGCGCGACAAGCACTTTTCCGCGCGACCGTCCCACGAGGAAGCCCGCCACCTGACATGCAGGTGGCGGGCTCCGGCGGAAGCGGAGGGATTTGAACCCCCGGTCGCTCTCACGACGCTCGCTTTCAAGGCGAGTGCATTCGGCCGCTCTGCCACGCTTCCGTGGCAAATCCTAACCACACCGCTCGTCGACGGCCGCCTCCACCTTGGTGAAGATCTCGGAAAGGGCGCGGATCTGCGTCCTCGTGAGCAGGTCGACGAGGTTGCGGCGCACCCCGGCGACGTGGGTGGGCGCGGCCTCGGTGAGGCGGCGCCGGCCCTCGTCGGTGAGAGTGGCCAGGACCCCCCGTCCGTCCTCGGCGCAGGAACTGCGCACCACCATCGACGCCGCCTCCATGCGACGGATCTGGTGGGTGAGGCGGCTGCGGGAGGACAGCACGCCGTCGGCCAGGTCGCTCATGCGCAGCGACCCGTCCGGGGCTTCGGAGAGCAGCACCAGGATCCGGTACTCGGCGAGGGACAGACCGTGGGCCTGCTGCAGGTCGCGATTGAGTCGATCCATCAGCCGGTGATTGCCGTCGATGTAGGCCCGCCATGCCCGCTGCTCGTCCGTGTCGAGCCAGCGCGGGTCGGGACGTTCGGCATGCGGTTCGGCTGTCACGCGGGCAGTGTAAGGGCAGGCCACCACCGGTGTTACTCACTGGTCAGTTCGCTGCGTGTCGCCCCTGCGTCGGCGTGTCGCGATAGCGTCGAACCCATGCGCGCAATCACGATCACCGAACCCGGCGGCCCCGAGGCCATGCAGTGGGCCGAACAGCCCGACCCCACGCCCGGTCCCGGACAGGTCCTGATCGACGTGGCCGCGACGGCCGTCAACCGGGCCGATCTGCTGCAGCGGCGCGGCCTGTACCCGCCGCCGCCCGGATCCAGCGACATCCTGGGCCTCGAATGCTCCGGAGTGATCGCCGAGCTCGGCGAGGGCGTGAGCGGCTGGTCGATCGGCGACCGGGTGTGCGCGCTGCTCTCCGGCGGCGGCTACGCCGAGCAGGTCGTCGTCCCCGCCGGACAGGTCCTGCCCGTACCCGAGGGGGTGGATCTCGCGGTGGCCGCGTCGCTGCCCGAGGTGGCCTGCACCGTGTGGTCCAACGTGGTGATGGCGGCGGGACTGCGCCGCGGCGAGGTGCTCCTCGTGCACGGCGGCGGTGGCGGCATCGGCACCCACGCCGTCCAGGTCGGCAAGGCGCTGGGCGCGAAGGTCGCGGTGACCGCCTCGGCCGGCAAGCTCGACTACTGCCGTGAACTCGGCGCCGACCTGGCGATCGACTACCGCACGCAGGACTTCGTCGCCGAGGTCCGGAATGCGTTCGGCGGCGCCGACGTGGTGCTCGACAACATGGGCGCGGCCTACCTGTCCCGCAACGTCGACGTGCTCGCCCCCGACGGCCGGCTCGTGGTGATCGGCATGCAGGGCGGCGCGAAGGGCGAACTCAATCTCGGCAAGCTGCTCGCCAAGCGGGGGCACGTCCTCGCCACGGGTCTGCGGGGGCGACCGGAGACCGGCCGCTCCGGCAAGAGCACGATCGTCGCGGAGGTCCGTGAGCACGTGTGGCCCTTGATCGCCGAGGCCCGCGTCCGGCCCGTCGTCCACGCAGAGGTGCCGATCACCGAGGCCGGGCGGGCCCACGAGATGCTGGATTCCCCCGATACCGTCGGCAAGGTCGTGCTGCGGATCGACCGGCACTGATCCCGGTCCGCCGGATCAGGGGGCGGTGAGGTTGCGCAGTTCGCGCACGAGCTGGTCGAGCTCGTAGCGGGTGGTGTACGGGGCCAGTCCGACGGTCACCGCGCCGCCCTCGTCGCTGACGCCGAGCGAGTCGAGCAAACGACTCGTGCCGCGGCTGACCGCGACGGACGCGATGCGACGGTCGGCGAGATGCGCGGCGATCTTCTCGGCCGGCACCCCCGCGACGGTGAAGCTCAACGTCGGGACCCGGCTCGACGCACGACCGATCACCATCACGTCGGGCAGGTTGTCCAGCAGGCGCATCAGCCGCTCGAAGAGCTGGTCCTGGTAGCCCTGGAGCGAGCTGATCGACGTCTCGAGGCGCTCCCGCCGCGTACCCGTCGCCTCGTCGTCGAGGGCCGCGAGGAAGTCGACGGACGTGACGAGCCCGGCGAGCATCGCGAACTGGTGGCCGCCGACTTCGAGCCGCTCCGGACCGCGGGCGTGCGGATCCAGGGAGACCGCGGGGATCCGGTCGAGCTGCGCCGGGTCACGGAACACCAGGGCGCCGACCTGCGGTCCTCCCCAGGCGGAGGCGTCGAGGGCGAGCACGTCGGCGCCGAGCTCGTGGATGTCGACGTGCGCGTAGGGCGCGGCCCCCGCCGCGTCGACCACCATGAGTCCCCCGACCTCGTGGACCCGGTCGGCGGCGACGCGCACGTCCGGCGCGGACCCCACCAGCGACGATGCCGCGGTCAGCGCGACGAGCCGCGTCGTCGGGGTGATCAGTTCCTCGAACTGCCAGCTCGGCAGCTCGCACGTCTCGATCTCGACCTCGGCCCACCGCACCTGCGCGCCGTACCGGCTCGCGACGCGCAACCACGGCGCCACGTTCGCCTCGTCGTCCAGCCGGGACAGCACGAGCCCGGTGCCGAGCCCGAGCCGGGAGCTGAGCGACTCCGCGAGCCAGGCCAGCAGGACCGCCCGATCCGGTCCGAGCACCACACCGGCCGGGTCCCCGCCGACGAGATCGGCCACGGCGACCCGCGCCGCCTGCAGCAGCGACGCGCTCCGGCGGGTCGAGGTGTGCCGGCCCGCCGGGGACGCCGCGGCGTTGCGGAATGCCGTCGACACCGCTCGGGAGACCGCGTCGGGAATCTGCATTCCGGCCTGGGGATCGAGATGGATCCAACCGTCGCCGAGCGAGGGAATCAACCCCCGGATCCGGGCAACGTCGTAAGCCATGCGTGACACTCTAAATCCCGGTGTCAATCGGATGTCGTCCACGTCGGTCCTGCCTGCCCTCCGCAGGTGCACGTCGACGGGCGGAATGTGGGGCGAAACCTCTCGTATCGGGAACCTGACTCGGCAGGGGCAGCGGCGAGAGGACAAGATGGAACCATGACGCATTCGGAGAATGAGCACGTCCTCGTGATCGGGCCCGACGGCCGACCCGTCCCGGTCCCGCGCGACGGGACCGCCTCCGGTGATCCGCGAGAGTCGCCCGCAGAGCCTCAGGAGAAGCCGGACGACGGCGAGTCGCTCGCCGACATGGTCGAGCAGCCGGCGAAGGTCATGCGGATCGGCACGATGATCAAGCAGCTGCTCGAGGAGGTCCGCGCCGCGCCGCTCGACGATGCGAGCCGTGCCCGTCTGCGGGAGATCCACCAGTCCTCCATCCAGGAACTCGGCGAGGGCCTGGCGCCGGAGCTGCGCGAGGAGCTCGAACGGCTCGCGCTGCCGTTCGGTCAGGACGAGGTGCCCTCCGACGCGGAGTTGCGGATCGCGCACGCTCAGCTCGTCGGATGGCTCGAAGGCTTGTTCCACGGGATCCAGACGGCGCTGTTCGCGCAGCAGATGGCGGCGCGGGCGCAGCTCGAGCAGATGCGTCAGGGTGCACTGCCGCCCGGCATGCTCGGGGGCGGACCGCGTCCCGACGAGCGGCACGGCCCCGGTCCGGGTGCACCCGGTACCGGGCAGTACCTGTAACGCCGGCCCGGACCCGATCCCCGGTAGGCTCGAACCTCGTGTCAGCTTCTGCCCTCGATCCCGAGCCCACCGCCGCGGACTCCCCGGTGGTGTCGGATTCGCAGACCTTCCGGCGCGGCCTGAAGGATCTGCGCGACGGCTTCGCCCAGCGCGAGCTGTGGCTCAGCCTGGCCTGGCAGGACATCAAGCAGCGCTACCGGCGCTCGGTGATCGGCCCGTTCTGGATCACGATCGCCACCGGTGTCCAGGCCACCGCCATCGGCATCCTGTATGCCGCGCTGCTGGATATTCCGCTCGACGAGTTCCTGCCGTACGTCACGGTCGGGCTGATCGTGTGGAACATGATCAGCGCCTCCATCCTGGAGGGCTCGGAGGTGTTCATCGCCAACGAGGGCCTGATCAAACAGTTGCCGTCGGCGCTGAGCGTGCACATCTACCGGCTCGTGTGGCGGCAGTTGCTGTTCTTCGCCCACAACCTGGTGATCTACGTGATCATGGTCGTCGCCTTCGGGGTGTGGCGGGACCTGACGTGGACGTCGCTCGCGGCGATTCCGGCGCTGGTCCTGATCGTGCTCAATGCCGTGTGGGTGTCGATCGTGTTCGGCATCTTCGCCACCCGCTACCGCGACATCGCGCCGATCCTGTCCAGCCTCACGCTGCTGCTGTTCGTCCTCACCCCGATCATGTGGACCACGCAGAGCCTCGAAGCGCAGGGCGGGGAGGCCGCCAAGCGCGTCAAGCTGGCCGAGATCAACCCGCTGTTCCACTATCTCGACATCATCCGGGCGCCGATGATCGGCCAGGATCAGCAGGCCTACCACTGGTACATCGTGCTGGCGATCACCGTGGTCGGCTGGGCACTGGCGCTGCTGGCACTGCGTAAGTACCGGGCACGCGTGCCCTACTGGGTCTGAGGGGCCGTCGATATGACCGAACATGTGAGCATCGAGACGCGCGGAGCGTGCGTCGACTTCCCGATCTTCGACGCGAAGACCCGGTCGCTGAAGAAGGCGTTCCTCGGCAAGGCGGGCGGTTCGATCGGCCGCAACAACTCCGACGTGGTGGTGGTGGAGGCGCTGCGCGACATCACCATGTCGCTGAAGGAAGGCGACCGCATCGGCCTCGTCGGCCACAACGGCGCCGGCAAGTCCACCCTGCTGCGGCTGCTCGCGGGGATCTACGAGCCCACCCGCGGCAGCGCCCGGATCCGGGGCCGCGTCGCGCCGGTGTTCGACCTCGGTGTGGGCATGGACCCGGAGATCTCCGGCTACGAGAACATCATCATCCGCGGGTTGTTCCTCGGTCAGACCCGCAAGCAGATGCTCGCCAAGATGGACGAGATCGCCGAGTTCACCGAGCTCGGCGAGTACCTGAACATGCCGCTGCGCACGTACTCCACCGGCATGCGTGTCCGCGTCGCGATGGGTGTCGTCACCAGCATCGACCCCGAGATCCTGCTGCTCGACGAAGGCATCGGCGCGGTCGACGCCGAGTTCATGAAGAAGGCCCGGGTGCGCCTGCAGAAGCTCGTCGAGCGCTCCGGCATCCTCGTCTTCGCCAGCCACTCCAACGAGTTCCTCGCGCAGCTGTGCGACCGTGCGCTGTGGATCGACCACGGCCGGATCCGCATGGAAGGCGGCATCGAGGAGGTCGTGCGCGCCTACGAGGGCGACGACGCGGCCGATCACGTGCACCACGTCATCGCCGAGCTGGAACGCGAGCAGGGTCTGCCGCAGGAGCGCTCGGCGTGAGTGAACGCATCGTCGGCGTGGTCGTCACCCACCGGCGGCGCGAACAGCTGGCGCAGTCCCTGAAGGTCCTGAGCGCCCAGACGCGGCCGCTCGACCACCTGGTGGTCGTCGACAACGCCGACGAGGCGGCGGTGCGTGAGCTCGTCGAGTCCTGCCCGCTGCCGACCAGCTACCTCGGGTCCAAGCACAACCTCGGCGGCGCCGGCGGCTTCGCGCTGGGGATGCTGTACGCGCTGTCGCTCGGCGCGGACCGGGTGTGGCTGGCCGACGACGACGGCCGTCCCGAGGGCCCCGACGTCCTCGCGACACTGCTCGACTGCGCGCAGCGGCACGGCCTGGCGGAGGTGTCGCCGGTGGTGTGCGACATCGACGACCCCGACCGTCTCGCGTTCCCGTTGCGCCGGGGCGTGGCGTGGCGGCGTCACCGCAGCGAACTCGGCGACGTCGAAACCGATGATCTGCTGCCGGGCATCGCGTCGCTGTTCAACGGCGCCCTGTTCACCGCCGCCGCGATCGACGCGGTGGGCGTGCCGGACCTGCGGCTGTTCGTGCGGGGCGACGAGGTGGAGGTGCACCGTCGCCTGGTCCGCTCGGGTCTGCCGTTCGGCACCTGCCTGCGCACCGCCTATCTGCACCCCAACGGCGCCGACGAGTTCAAGCCGATCCTCGGCGGCCGGATGCACACCCAGTACCCGGACAACGACACCAAGCGGTTCTTCACCTACCGCAACCGCGGCTACCTGCTCTCCCAGCCCGGCCTGCGCCGGTTGCTGCCGCAGGAGTGGGTGCGGTTCGGCTGGTACTTCCTCGTCACCCGTCGTGACCCTGCCGGGCTGCGCGAGTGGGTGCGGCTGCGCAAGCTGGGGCGGCAGGAGCGGTTCGACCGGCCCGCGTGAGGGGCCGAATGTCACATTGCGTCGATGGAACCGACGCAATGTGACATTCGGCCGGTGGGAAGGCGCGATTGCGCCCGGTTCTCGCGCTGTCTAGGTTCGGGGCAAGATCTCGGGCGGCACGGGAGGGCGCGATGCTGGGTCGGTGGCGGGCGATGACCCGGGGCAAGCTGCAGCGGGCCGTCGCCGAGGTCGTCGACCTCTCGGCGCGACGCGCCCGCGAGCTGCAGGAGAACCACCACGACCGTGTGCTGGCCGAACTGACCGCGACCACCGCGGAGTTGCGGCAGGTGCTGGCAGAACTCGCGCGGACCCGGTCCGAGGTGGGCCTGCTGCGGGAACGCGTCGCCGACCTCGAGCACCGGCAGCGCCGCGACCTGCGCTACGCGATGGACCACGCCGCCACCGACACCGCAGCGGCGTTCGCCGTCGCGAACATGCCCACCGCCGCCGTCCTCGACACCCCGCACGACACCCTGCGGTTCGCGCTCGACCGGGTGTCCCGGCCCGGCCTGGCACTCGAGTTCGGCGTCGCGTCGGGCACCACCTTGCGGATCGTCGCCGATGTGCTGGGCGCGAAGCACCCGGTGTTCGGGTTCGACGTCTTCACCGGGCTGCCGGAGACGTGGCGCAGCGGATTCCCGGCCGGGGAGTTCGCGCAGGACGCCCCGCCGGAGGTGCCCGGCGCCGAGCTGGTGCCCGGTCTGTTCGCCGACACCCTGCCCGGCTTCCTCGCCGCGCATCCCGGCGACGTCGCGTTCGTCCATCTCGACGCCGACCTGTACTCGTCCACCACGACGGTGCTCGACCTGCTCGAAGACCGCCTGGTGCCCGGCAGCGTGCTGGTGTTCGACGAGTTCTTCAACTATCCCGGCTGGCAGCAGCACGAGTACCGGGCGTGGACCGAGTTCGTCGCGCGCACCGGCGTCGCGTTCGAGTACCTCGCCTACACGGCCGACAACGAGCAGGTCGTCGTGCAGCTGCGGTGACTCTCAGCGCACGAAACGGATCGCCTGACTGACGTTGTACTGTCGGCGCTCGTCGATCCGGAAACCGGCTTCCACGAGCCCGGCGTACTCCGGGGTCGTCTCGAACCGGTGCGGTGGGAGCGTCCACCACTGATTCGACGTGTGGTAGATCCGCTGTTCGACCGTCCGCTCGGCGTCGGCGAAGAACCACACCACGTCGCACGTGGACAGCTGCCCCGCGACCGCCTGGAACGGGAGGTTCTCGTCCCACAGCCAGCCCTCGGCGGCTGCGGTCCGTCCCAGCCCCGGATCACGGGTGCCCGCGAAGGTCTCCGGCCGGGCCGTGATCACCAGCCGCTGCGACGCCGGGTTCCACGCGGCTCCACCGAACAGCACACAGTCACCGGGCTCGAGCCGGTCGGCGACATCGTGGTTGACCGTGCTGAAATCCATGCCGCTGGGGTCGGACCATGCGGAGCGCTGTGCGACGAAGGACGGCACGGTCAGCAGCACCAGTGCACCGGTGACACCGACCGTCGCCCACGTCCGCACGGCCACCGCCGCGACGGCGGCCGCACCGACCAGCGCGACCGCGGGCGTCGTGAAGGTCAGGTACCGGTCCAGGTAGACCGGGGTCGCGACGAGCGAGTACGTCACGAGCATCGCCATCGGCAGCACGATCCACGGAACGGCCACCGCGAGAACGCCGTGTCGCCGCACCGGCGTGCGTCGCCGCACCGCCGCGACGGTTCCCGCGACGAGCAACACCGTGAACGCCGCCGCGAACCAGGGGGCGCCCACGAACCACTGATACTCCCACACGATCCGCGGCAGATTCCGGTCGAGGGGCCGAATCCACGACGTCTGCCCCGCCTGGGCGAACGCCTCGAGCACGAGCGGGCTCGCCGCCGCCGAGCCCGCCACCACCGCCGCCGCCCACGCCGGTCCGCGGCGCCGCAGGTCACCCCGCCACGCCAGGGTGATCAGGTGCGCCGGCACCAGCGCAATCGTGTACAGGAACAGCACCACCGACAGCGCGAGCACGGCGGCGTACAGCAGCCACCATCGGAGCCGGCCCGACTCGCACGCCACGAGCAGCAGCACGGTCAGCCACACGGCGACGGCCGCGGACGGGGCGTAGCTGCGGGCCTCGACCGCAGCCCACGTCACACGGGGCAGCAGCAGGAAGACGACACCCGCGAGCACGCCGAGACGCCGGTCCGCGAGCATGCACGCCAGCACCACCACGCCGCCGGCCGCGGCACCCACGGCCAGGATGCTCGGCACCCGCGCCGAGAACTCCGAGGCCCCGAAGACGGCGAACCAGTACCGCATCGCCACGTAGTACAGGCCGTGGACGACGTCGACGTTGCCGAGCACTCGGTCCAGGTCGGCGCGGGAGCGCTGGGCCACCGAGAGGGTGGCCAGCTCGTCGTACCAGAAGGAGGGCCGCCACGACCCCCACGCTGCGACGATCGAACCCAGCAGTGCGACGAGGACGGCATCCCGCGCGCACGCCGTGGTCCGATCGGCCATCCGCTATCGCCCGTACAGGCGGGCCCAATTCTCCCGGCTGGTCAGCTGCGGCGCGGCCTCGCGGTACCGCAGGGACACCGCGGGGGTTTCCTGCTTCAGGGCCTGCAGCGCACGCATACCGCGCCGGAGCAGCGCGACGGCCCGCTTCTTGTCCCGCCTGCGCACGCGGACGCCCTCCTGGGAGGCGTCGGTGACGACGGCATGCGAGAACAGCGAGACGTGCCACCAGTGCGCGTCCGACGACGGGACCGCGACCGGATGGGCGGGGAGGCGGCCCCGCCACTGGTTGAGGGCGCGTTTGGCCAGCACCGCCCACTCGAGGCTCTTGCGCGGGTGCGGGCCGGCCGGGGTGATGAACATGTCGGCCGGACGCAGACCCGGCACGTTGTTCGCGTTGTGGCGGATGGTCTCCCCGTATTCCGCGCGCTCACGCCGGATGGCGGCCGCGGCCTCCATGCCGCCGTCGTGCAGGAATTCGGGTCCGCGCAGGAAGTCCTCGACGGCCTTGATCAGGGTGAACGCCATGCCGTACTGCATCGAGACGAGGTAGCGGAACAGGTCCGTCCGCAACTGCTTGGCGAGTGCCTTGCCGTCGAGTTCGGTGTGCAGTGCGGCGGTGATCATGGCGTTGCGGAGGTTGAAGTAGCGATGCCACTCGTCCCAGTCCTTCCACGCGAAGTCCGCGTGCCACACCGCGGCGCCGGGCAGCGTGACGGTCGCGACGCCGTTCGCCCGCGAGCGGTAGCCGTACTCGATGTCGTCCCACTGGAAGAACAGGGGCAGCGGGTAGCCGACCTTGTCGACGACCTCGGACGGGATCAGGCAGGACCACCATCCGTTGTAGCCGGCGTCGACCCGGATGTCCTGCTGCTTCTTCAGCGTGCTCTTGTCCGCGAGCGCGTTCTTCACCTCGAGGCCGGCCTGGAGACGCTGCAGGTCGGCGACCTCGGCGCCGACGTGGACCCGGTCGGGGTGCAGCAGGTAGAGCATCTGCGCGCCGACGATGGCGGGCTCGACGGTGCAGTTCGCGAACATGTTGAGCCGGACCACGGCCTCCGGTTCGCACAGGACGTCGTCGTCCATGAAGACGATGTTGGCGCCGGGATTCCGCGCCGACCCGGTGACCTCGTACAGACCGCGGGTGAATCCGCCGGCGCCGCCCAGGTTGGGCTGCGTGATGTAGACGAGCTTGTCGCCGAGCTCGGATGCGACGCGCCGGAACTCCTCCCGGGTCTCGACGCGGTCGTTGCCCTGATCGATCACGTACACCGACTGCACGTCGGCCAGCGCGATCGGGTCGTCCGCCATCGCGGCCAGCGTCGCCGCGCAGTCGTCGGCGCGGTTGAAGGTGCAGATGACCACTGCCGCAGGCCGCAGCGTCTCCGGAGCCGGCACCGTCCACCGGGCGTTCGCGACGGTCAGCTCGCCGGAGCCGGTCGAGATCCGCGCGAACAGGGCACCGCCGTCGACGAACCGGTCGATGGGCGTGGACACCGTCACCGGCGTGGGCGTGCCGTGGGACGACACGGCTGTCGTGGCGACGATCCGTCGCCGGCCGCGGGCGTCGGTGGCGACCAACTCGAGGCGGCCGTCTCCGTCGACCTCGGCGACGAACGCGACCTCGGTGACCGCGGTCCAGCGCTGCCAGTAGCTGGCGGGGAACCTGCCGAAGTAGGTGTCCGTTTCGATACGGCTCCGGCGACCGAGGCGCACCCGGGTCCGCTCCCGGTCCACAGTCCCCTTGACGGTAACGTACATGTCGTCACTGACCAGCGGAGACGGTCCCGCGAACAGCGCGCGCTGCGCGGTCTGCCGGGCTGCAGGGCGCTCCGGGACGGACGAACCGTCGGCCGCGGTGCCGACCCCTCCCGTCGGTTCGATCGCAGCGAATTCGGCCTTGTCCATCCGTCGAAACACCTTTCGGAACCTTGCTGCCCCCCAGGACACAACTCGTCCCAGGCTACCAACGGGCCGCGGACCGGCCGACCTTGCCGCGGATCCGCTGCGCGCCCGCCCGGCCGGTCCCGGGCACACCCCCGTTATCCTTGGCCTCTGCCAGCCCCCTCCCGACCTCTGGAGCACATGTGACGTCCGCCGTCGAGCCCGCGACGCGGCGGCAGCGCTGGCTCTGGGGCACGGTGGTGGCGGCGACGGTGACGCTCACCTACCTGGTGATCCTGACGGCCGACGATCGGTGGTTCTACACCGACGACACCGAATCCGGTGCGGTACCGAACTGGCTCTTCCTCGGCCGGATCCTGCGGACGGGACAGTTGCCGAGTCTCGTACCCGAACAGTGGATGGCCGGGAACTACCCGGTCGAGGGACAGGGCGGTCTCTGGAATCCGCCGCAGCTGCTCGTCAACCTGATCGCACCCTCGGTCGACAACATGGTGCTGCTCGCGACGGGCGTGAAGTGGGCGTTCACCGTCGTGCTGGCGCTGGGGGTGTACCGGATCTGCCTGGAGTACGGTGCTCGCGCCCCGTGGGCGGCGGTGGCCGGCGCCGCGGTCCCCTTCACCGGGTTCGCGCTCTTCTACGACCAGGCCACCTGGGTCACGGCCCTCACCGGATCCGCCTGGGTGGCCCAGGCGTGGGCGAGTTCGCTGCGCTACCTGCGCGGCCGCTCCGGCCCCCTGCCGGCGTTCGTGTTCCTGTACCTCGCGATCAGCGTCGGCTACGTCTTTCCCGCCCTGGTGGCCGGGATCCTCACCGGCTGCCTCATGATCGGCGAACGGATCCATCGGAACTCGTGGCGGCCGTCGCTGCGACTGGCGGTCGTCGCAGTCTGTGCCGCCGCGGGCGGGCTGATCACCTATCTGCCCGGGGTGCTGTCCAGCTCCGTCACGTGGCGCTCCGATCAGGGTTTCCAGAACGACAACTTCCTCGCGGCCCCCTGGTCGGACACCCTCAATTCCGGCATCCCCTCGGCACTGCCGGGCATCGAAGCCTGGTTCGGGGAGGTGCAGCCGTTCCCCGTCACCTACATCGCCTGGTTCGTCGTCCCGGCTCTCGCCTTCGTGGACTGGAAGACCGTGAACCGGTCCGTGCGCAGCCTGGCAGGCGCGCTGATCTTCCTCGTCGCCATGCTGATGGCGACCGCGGGACCCAGCGTGATGGGGCCGCTGCGCTGGCCGGCGCGGCTGGCGGCGG
>NZ_AJFC01000325.1:0-16808 GCF_000256505.1 Rhodococcus sp. P14
GTTCGCTCTCGCGACGCTCGTGGTGGTGTGCGTGCTGCTCAGCCGCCACGGCACACTCCGCGGGATCCGGGTCCGCGCGGGCGCGGCGGCCACACTCGTGCTGTTGATGACGCTGCGTTCCGGATCCTCGTCCCCCGAGTTCATGAATCGTCACCTGCTGTGGGCGGGTGCCGTCCTCCTCGTCGGGGCCGTCGTCCTGTGGGCCGCGCTCCGCGCCGGTGAGCGGACGGTCGCGACGCTCCTGCTGCTCTCGGCACTGCCCGTCGTGTACTTCCAGGTGGCGTCGACGACACCGCATCCGCTCGCGTGGGATCTGCCCGCCCGGCAGTCGGTCGCGAAGGCGAACTTCCCGGACCGGCCGGGCACCACGCTGCAACTCGCCGACCGCGAACTGGTGCTGCCGTGGACGGCGAACCCGGAGGGCGTCTACCGCTCCCTGGTGTTCGGCAACTTCGCCAAGTCCCTCGACGAGACCTACGTCAACGCCTACACCCCCATCGGCTTCGAGGAGTTCGCCTTCCACCTGTGCATGCGGCACGACGGTTCGAGCTGTGCGGACGCGTTCGCCGCTGCCTTCGCCACCGAGCCGAGTACCGATCGCACGTACGTGGACCTGATGCTCGTGGATCGGGTCGTGCTGCAGCGCCGGCAGTATCCGGACGCCGGCTCGGAGCCGGCGCCGCCCGGCTGGCGGTGGGTGCAGTCGCCGCCCGGGTCCGCGGACGCCGTGGACGCGGTGATCCTCGAACGGATCGGCGGACCGGTCAGCGGCGGGAACGGACGCATCTCCTTCACCGAGGGAGTCACCGCGACCACGGTGGCCGAGGACTACGCGACGAGCCGGGTCCGCGTCGATTCGGCGGACGGCGGACGCGTCGTCTTCGCCCGGCTGAACTGGCCCGGCTACGCGGTCACGCTGGACGGCCGGCCGCTGGATCCGCGGTCGGTGGACGAGATGTTCCTCGCAGTGGACATCCCCGCCGGCACCGACGCGGGGGAACTCGTCGTGAGCTGGACCCCGCCGGGACAGGGGGCCGGATTCGCCGGACTGGGCCTCGGTCTCGCCGGTGCCGCGACCATGCAACTGCTGTACCTGCGAGACCGGCGGAAGACCCGGCGGGAACATCCGGACGAGACCGCGGTGCCCGTGGCGCCCGCCACGGTGGGCTGAGACCACGGTCGACTGACACGGTCGACTGACACTACGGTCCGCTGTAACTACGGGGGGCTGAGCCGCGACCGGAAGACGGTGTAGAACACCCGCCGCTGAAGCGCGGCGAGTTCGGCGCGACGATTTCCCTGCCACACATCGGCCGCCCGGAGCCCGCCGGGCAGTTGTCCGGCCACCCACCGGTGGTAGGCCTTCGCCTGCCGGGCCTGCTCGGCGACGAGCGCCACGCTCCACTGACCGGCACTGACGCGGAACCCGCCGACGACCTGCCGGAGGGCATACAGATCGCCGTGGAACAGCACCTTCGTGTAGGAGGCCATGTCGATGAGGTAGGGGAAGCGACCGTCCCATCCGCCGGCCCGTTCGAGAGCGTCGCGCCGCATCGTCACGCACATCGGCTCACCGAAGACGTTGGTGCCCAGCCGCACGGTGCGCCGGATCGCCTCCTCACCCGGCACCAGGCCCGACAGTCCCTGGAGCCCGCGGCCGCCGATCATCTTCGTGCCGCGCGCGTCGAGGATGTCGCGCCGCGACGCCACCGCCACCGCCGACGGGTGCGCATCCAGGGCCGCCACCTGGGCGGCGAGGGCACCCGGATAGAGCAGGTCGTCGCCGCACACCAGCTTGACGTACTCGCCGGTGGCCTCGGCCGTCACGCGCTGCCAGTTCCGGGGCGCACCACCGCCCGCCGGGGTCGACAACAGGGTCACGCGCCGGTCGCCGGCGTACTTGCCGAGCAGGTCGGCGGTGCCGTCGGTGGAACTGTGGTCGGCGACGATCAGTTCGAAATCCCCGAAGTCCTGCCCGAGCACGGACTCGACCGTCGCCTCGATGTACGGCGCATTGTTGTAGGCCGGAATCACGACGGAGAGTTTCGGCCTCGTCACTGCTGCTCATCCCGTTCTCGAAGGGGCCGGCGCGGGGCGGGCCGGTGGACGGCGTCACCGTACATCGGCACGGACCGCACCCGAAAACAGCCCCGCCCGGCGTATACACTCCCAACTTGTGAGCAGCGACGACGGGGCGGGGACGGGCACGCCACACCGCGTGTCGATCGTCGTACCGGTCTACCAGGGCGAACACACCCTGGGTGAGCTGCTCGAGCAGATCCTTCCGTGGACCGAGGTCACCCTGACCCCCGGCGGCCGTCCCATGGTGGTCGAGGAGGTTCTGCTCGTCCACGACAACGGCCCCGACGACTCGGCCCGCGTCATCCGGGAACTGTCCGCGAAGTACCCGTTCGTCGCCGGGGTGTGGCTCAGCCGGAACTTCGGCCAGCATCCGGCGACGCTCGCGGGCATGGCGTCGAGCGGCGGCGAGTGGATCGTCACCCTCGACGAGGACGGCCAGCACGACCCGGCCGCCATCGGCGGTCTGCTCGACACCGCGCTCGACGAGGGTGCGACGGTCGTGTACGCGAAGCCGACGAACGCGGCACCGCACGGCGCGCTGCGGAACGTGGCCTCCAGGGGATCCAAATGGTTCCTGGCCCGGGTGCTGTCCGTCTCCGACAGCCCCGACTACCAGAGCTTCCGCCTGGTGCTGGGCGAGGTGGGACGGTCCCTCGCCGCCTACGCGGGTTCGGAGGCCTATCTCGACGTCGCGCTGGGGTGGATCGCGGGGAAGGTGAGCACCAGCCCGGTCGCACTGCGCGAGGAGCAGGGACGGGCGTCCGGCTACCGGCTGCGCACCCTGCTGTCGCACTTCTGGCGGATGGTGCTGTCGAGCGGCACCAAGGGCCTGCGGATGGTGAGCCTGCTGGGCGTGGTCCTGGCCGTCGGCGGTCTCCTGTGGGCGGCGTGGGTGCTGGTGTCCTACCTGTTCCTCGGCAACCGCTTCCCGGTGCAGGGCTGGGCTTCGACGACGGTCATCCTGCTGCTGGGATTCGGTGCCGTCCTGTTCTCCCTCGGGGTCATCGCCGAGTACGTCGGGGTGGCGGTGAAGACGGCGATGGGCAAACCGCCGTACCTGATCGTCAGCGATCCCGACTCCGGCCCGCTGGGCCGCACCCAGCGGTATCCCGACCTCGAATCCTTCCGGAGCGGGTAACCGTGCCGGCGCCGACGTGGGTCGTCGGAAGCGGCGGGCTGCTCGGTTCGTGGGTGACCCGGGAGCTGCGTCGCCGCGACGTCCCGGTGACGACGAGTGTGGTGCCGTGGGACGAGCCGGAACAGGCCCGCACCGTGCTGCTGGCCGATGCGGACCGGTTCGTCCGCGGCGCCGGGGGCGGGCCGTGGCGGGTCGCGTGGTGTGCCGGTGCCGGCGTGAACGGCACGACGTCGGAGGCCTTCGCGGCCGAGAATGCCCTGCTGCGCGACGTGCTCGACGGACTCGCGCACGCGGGCGGCGGCAGCGCCGAACGGGGGACGGTGTTCCACGCGTCGTCGGCAGGCGGGGTGTACGCGGCCGCGCCGGGCGCCCCGCACTCCGAGTACAGTCCCACGGCCCCGCTCGGTCTGTACGGACACGCCAAGCTGGCCGCCGAGACCGTCGTCACGGATTTCGCGCGTGAGACGGGCGCGACCGCCGTGATCGGGCGCTTCGCGAACCTGTACGGGCCGGGCCAGAATCTCGCCAAACCGCAGGGTCTCGTCTCCCACCTGTGCCGCGGGTATCTCACGGGGACGCCGGTCTCGATCTACGTCTCGATGGACACTCTGCGGGACTACCTGTTCGTCTCCGACGCGGCCGAGATGGTGGCCGACGCCCTGGCCCGGGCGGAGGCCGCCCCGGGCGGGGTGAGCACCAAGATCTTCGCGTCGGGCCGGTCGGTGACGATCGGCGCGATCCTGGGCGCCTGCCGGACCGTCTTCCGCCGTCGCCCCAACGTCGTGCTGGCGTCGTCGCCGCTCGCGTCGGTGCAGGGCCGGGACCTGCGGTTACGGTCCGTGGTGTGGCCGGAGCTGGACCGTCGCAGCCATCGGCCGCTGCCGGCCGGCATCGCCGCGACGCTGGAGGCGACCCGGCGCTCGATGGGTCAGTCGGCTCGGCCGAGTGTGCGCTCGCCGGATCGGGCGTAGGCCTGTTCGGTGGCGTCCTTCTGGGGTCGCCACCAGTGCTCGTGGGTGCGGTACCACTCGATCGTCGCGGCCAGCCCCTCCCGGAAGTCCCGGTAGCGGGGCTGCCAGCCGAGTTCGGTGCGCAGCCGGGTCGCGTCGATCGCGTAGCGCAGGTCGTGGCCGGGCCGGTCGGTGACGAAGTCGAAGTCGGTGCGGTCCCTGCCGCACAGCTCGAGGACGGTCTCGACGACGGTGCGGTTGTCGGTCTCCCCGTCCGCGCCGATCAGGTAGGTCTGCCCGATCTCGCCCTTGTCGATGATCGTCCACACCGCCCGGTTGTGGTCGTCGACGTGGATCCAGTCCCGCACGTTCGCCCCGGTGCCGTACAGCCTGGGCCGCACCCCGTCGAGGACGTTGGTGATCTGCCGCGGGATGAACTTCTCCACGTGCTGGTACGGCCCGTAGTTGTTCGAGCAGTTCGAGATCGTCGCCGCCACCCCGAACGAGCGCACCCACGCCCGCACCAGCAGATCCGAGCCGGCCTTGGTCGAGGAGTACGGGCTCGACGGGTTGTAGGCGGTGGCCTCGGTGAACCGCGCCGGATCGTCGAGGTCGAGATCGCCGTACACCTCGTCGGTGGAGATGTGGTGGTAGCGCACCGCATGCCGGCGCACCGCCTCGAGCAGGGTGAACGTGCCCATCAGGTTGGTCTGCACGAACGGCGACGGATCGGCCAGGGAGTTGTCGTTGTGCGATTCGGCGGCGAAGTGCACCACCAGATCCGACTCGGCCACCAGCTCGTCCACCAGGTCGGCGTCGGCGACGTCGCCGCGGACGAAGCGGACCTGCTCGGCGACCGGGTCGAGGGAGGCGAGGTTGCCGGCGTAGGTGAGCTTGTCGAGCACCGTCACCTGCGCCTCGGGGCGGTCGGCGACGGTCCGATGCACGAAGTTCGCACCGATGAAACCGGCACCGCCGGTGACGAGCAACCGCATGCGGCAACCCTACCGGCGGTGCGGTCGTTGGTCCGCGTCCACCCCGGATGGGAGACTGCCCGTCATGCGCGGAATCATTCTCGCCGGCGGCACCGGGTCCCGACTGCATCCGATCACCCTGGGAGTGAGCAAGCAGCTGGTGCCGGTCTACGACAAGCCGATGATCTACTACCCGCTGTCGACGCTCATGCTCGCCGGGATCCGCGACATCCTGATCATCACCACCGCCGAGGACGCTCCGCAGTTCCATCGGCTGCTCGGCGACGGGTCGCGATACGGGGTGAACCTGACCTACCGGGTGCAGCCGGAACCGAACGGTCTCGCCCAGGCGTTCGTCCTCGGCGCCGAGCACATCGGCGACGGCAGCGTCGCCCTGGTCCTCGGGGACAACATCTTCTACGGTCCGCGCCTGGGCACCCAGCTCACCCGGTTCGCCGACCTCGACGGCGGGGCGGTGTTCGCCTACCGGGTGTCCGACCCCAGCGCCTACGGCGTGATCGAATTCGACTCCGACGGCCGAGCCCTGTCGCTCGAGGAGAAACCCGCCACCCCCAAGTCGAACTTCGCGGTGCCCGGACTGTACTTCTACGACAACGACGTCGTCGCCATCGCCCGCGACCTGCGCCCGTCGGACCGCGGCGAATACGAGATCACCGACATCAACCGCACCTACCTCGAGGCCGGCCGCCTCCAGGTCGAAGTCCTCCCCCGCGGCACCGCCTGGCTCGACACCGGCACCTTCGACTCGCTGCTCGACGCCTGCAACTACGTCCGTACCATCGAACAACGCCAGGGCCTGAAGATCGGCGCCCCCGAGGAGGTCGCGTGGCGGCGCGGCTTCATCACCGACGACGAGCTGCGTGCCCTGGCCGCGCCGCTGGTCAAATCCGGCTACGGCAGCTACCTGCTCGACCTGCTCGACCGGGAAGGACACTGACGGTGCACTACCGCGAACTGAAGATCCCCGGCGCCTTCGAGATCACCCCCCGCCAGTTCGGCGACGACCGCGGCGTGTTCTACGAATGGTTCAAACAACCCACCTTCGCCGACGCCGCCGGCCGTCCGCTCGACCTGGCCCAGGCCAACTGCTCGGTCTCCGCCGCCGGGGTGCTGCGCGGCATCCACTACGCCGACGTCCCGCCCGGGCAGGCCAAGTACGTCACCTGCGTCGCCGGCGCGGTCCTCGACGTCGCCGTCGACCTGCGCGTCGGCTCCCCCACCTTCGGACAGTGGGACGCGGTCCTGCTCGACGACGTCGACCGCCGCGCCATCTACCTCCCCGACGGCCTCGGCCACGCCTTCTGCTCCCTCGCCGACGGCTCCACCGTCGTCTACCTGTGCTCGACCACCTACAACCCCGACCGCGAACACGAGATCGACCCCCTCGACCCGCAGATCGGCATCGACTGGCCCACCACCGGCCGCGACGGCACACCCCTGCACTACGAACTCTCCGCCAAGGACAAGGCCGCACCGTCGCTGGCCGACGTCGTCGCCGCCGGGTCGCTGCCGCGGTACCTCGGGTGAGCGCGCAGCCGGTGCCCTCCCCCGATCCCGCTACCGAGCCCGCCGGCGCGCCCGGCGGGATGACGGGGGCGCCGGGTCCGCTCATGCGCCTGTTCAAGAACCAGGCCGTGGCGTTCCTGCTGGTGGGGGCGTTCAACACCGCGCTGGGCACCGCGTGGTTCATCGTGTGGCAGCTCGCCGTCGGCGACACCCTCGGCTACCACTTCGCGATCGTGGCGGGTTACGCCTCGAACGTGCTGTGCGCCTTCTCCACCTACCGCTATCTGGTGTTCCGGGTGCGCGGTCACTTCCTGCGCGACCTGTGGCGGTTCGTGACGGTCAACTTGAGCGCATTCCTGCTGAACCTCGCCCTCATGACCGTGGCCGTCTCGGTGCTCGGGTTCCCGCCGATTCCGTCGCAGATCGTGATCACCGTCGTGACCGCGACGGCGAGCTTCTTCGGCTACCGGGACTTCTCCTTCCGTCGCGCCGAGCGCGGATGACCGCCGCCCCGAGCGAACGGTCCGTACCGCCCCGGAGACGAGCGAGACATTCGCTCGCCCCACGGCTCAGCGCAGGCGGAAGATCACGGCGCGCTGCACCACGAAGTTGATGACGGTGGCCGTGCCCTGCGCGACGACGAACGCCAGCGGCACGCGCCACCACTCGTCGGGCAGCGCGTCGTACAACACGTAGTTGATGCCGACCTGGACGGCGTAGGTGATCGCGTACAGGATCACCACCGCGACGAACCGGGCCCGGCTCGGTTCGGCCCTGAAGGTCCAGCGCCGGTTGATCAGGTACGCGGTGGTGGTGCCGGCGACGAACGACAGCGACTTCGCGACGTTGACGTGCAGCCCCACGGCGAGCAGCAGCACGTAGAGGCCGAAGTCCACGATCGCGGACAGCCCGCCGGTGAGGACGAACCGCACGATCTGCGTCTTCAGGTCGAGCGCCTCGTCCGCGGTGCTGTCGGTGACGGGGATCTCCACCGGTAGGGGGGCGTGATGCTCCGGTTGCGTCTGCCAGTGCGGGTGCTGCGGATGCTCGGACACGGGCGACAGCCTATGCGAGCGGGGCCCACGTCCCCGCTGCGCGACGGAACGCAGCCGGACGCTTCCGGCAATCCGGACGCCGGGACGCCGGGCGTCACCGGCGACACACTCTCGCCGCTGCGACCGGCGGGTAACCTGTACGGCGATGTCCACGACAGCTGCAGAGCCGGCCGCCGCGCCGCTCCCCACCCAGACCCGCACTCTGACCGGCTGGGGGCGCACCGCCCCGACCACCGCGGAAGTGCTGTCCACTCCCGACGTCGAGGTGATCGCGCAGGCGGTCGCCCGGGTCGCGGAGCAGAACGAGTCCAAGCCGTCGCACCTGCGCCGCGGTGTCATCGCCCGTGGTCTCGGCCGCTCGTACGGTGATCCGGCGCAGAACGCGGGCGGGCTCGTCGTCGACATGACGGCGCTGGACCGGATCCACACGATCGACCGCGAATCGCGGCTGGTCACCGTGGACGCGGGCGTCGACCTGGACCAGCTGATGCGCGCGGCGCTCCCGTTCGGGCTGTGGGTCCCGGTGCTGCCGGGCACCCGGCAGGTGACCGTGGGCGGTGCGATCGGCGCGGACATCCACGGCAAGAACCATCACAGCGCGGGCAGCTTCGGCAACCACGTCCGGTCGATGGACCTGCTCACCGCGGACGGCCAGGTGCGCACCCTCACTCCCCACGGGCGCAATTCCAAGCTGTTCTGGGCGACGGTCGGCGGCATGGGCCTGACCGGCATCATCCTGCGCGCCACCATCGAGATGACGCCCACCGAGACGGCGTACTTCATCGCCGACGGCGTGGTCACCAGCACCCTCGACGAGACGATCGCCGTGCACAGCGACGGCTCCGAGGCGAACTACGACTACTCGAGCGCCTGGTTCGACGCGGTCGCGCCGCTGCCGAAGCTCGGCCGGGCCGCGATCTCGCGCGGTTCGCTGGCCAAGCTCGACCAGCTGCCGAAGAAGCTGCAGAAGAACCCGCTGAAGTTCGACGCGCCGACGCTGCTGACGTTCCCGGACATCTTCCCGAACGGCCTGGCCAACAAGTACACCTTCAGCGCCGTCGGCGAGCTGTGGTACCGCAAGTCCGGCAACTACACGGGCAAGGTCCAGAACCTGACGCAGTTCTACCACCCGCTCGACATGTTCGGGGAGTGGAACCGCGCCTACGGCTCGAACGGGTTCCTGCAGTACCAGTTCGTGGTGCCGACCGAGGCGGTCGACGAGTTCAAGAAGATCATCGTCGACATCCAGCGCTCGGGGCACTACTCGTTCCTCAACGTGTTCAAGCTGTTCGGGGAGGGCAACAAGGCGCCGCTGAGCTTCCCGATGCGCGGCTGGAACATCTGCGTCGACTTCCCCATCAAGGCGGGGCTCAACGAGTTCGTCCGCGAACTCGACCGCCGCGTCCTCGAGTTCGGCGGCCGTCTCTACACCGCGAAGGACTCGCGCACCTCCGCCGAGACGTTCCACGCGATGTACCCGCGCATCGGCGAATGGATCAAGATCCGCCGCTCGGTCGACCCCACCAACGTGTTCGCCTCCGATATGTCCAGAAGGTTGGAACTCCACTGATGATCAACGCCGTCGGCAACCCCCAGACCCTGCTGCTCCTCGGTGGCACGTCCGAGATCGGACTCGCCATCGTCGAGGAGTACCTGCGCAAGGCGCCGGCCCGGGTGATCCTCGCCGCGCTGCCCAACGACCCCCTGCGCGACGACGCTGTCGCGCAGATGAAGGGTGCGGGGGCCACCAAGGTCGACCTGATCGATTTCGACGCCCTCGACACCGGCAACCACCCGGACATGATCGCCCGGGCCTGGGATCTCGCCGGAAACGGTCGCTCCGCAGGCTCCGCTCCTGCCGGGGACGTCGACGTCGCGATCGTCGCGTTCGGCATGGACGCCGACGCCGAGGAGCTGTGGCAGAACCAGACCAAGGCCATCCGGGTCGCGGAGATCAACTACACCGCGGCCGTGTCGGTCGGTGTGCTCCTCGGCGAGAAGATGAAGGCGCAGGGCTACGGGCGCATCATCGCGATGTCCTCCGTCGCCGGTGAGCGGGTCAAGCGAGCCAACTTCGTGTACGGCTCCGCGAAGGCCGGGCTCGACGGCTTCTACCTGGGCCTCGGGGAGGCCCTGGCGCCGTTCGGTCCGCGGGTGACGGTGGTGCGTCCCGGACAGGTGCGCACCAAGTTCAGCGCCCACGTCGAGGAAGCGCCGCTGACGGTCGACAAGGAGGACGTCGCCGCGCTGGCCGTCGCCGCGTCCGCGAAGGGCAAGGAGATCGTTTGGGCTCCGGGCGCCTTCCGGTACGTGATGATGGTGCTGCGGCACATCCCGCGCGCGATCTTCCGGAAGCTGCCGATCTAGGCTGCGGGGGTGTCCGACCCAGTCGTATCCTCTTCCGACGTGGCCCCCTTCCGGCGAGCCCTCCGCACCGCCGGCGAGGGGGCCGCTGCGGTTGTCGTCGCGACGATCGTCGCCGCCGTGGGGCTGTTCGCGTTCGCGCGCGTGCAGTGGCCCGCATTCAACTCCTCGAACGTCACGCAGGCCGTCACGATGGTGCTGCAGGTGGGGGCGCTCGCCGTGCTCGCCGGCTCGGTCGTGCTGCTGCGCCGGCGACGGTGGACGGCGTTCGCGCGGGTGCTGTCGTGGGCGGGTCTGTCGGGTCTGGTCACCGTCACCCTCGGGATGCCGTTGGCGGCGACGAAGCTCTATCTGCACGGCATCTCCGTCGACCAGGAGTTCCGCACCGAGTACCTGACGCGGCTCACCGACTCCCCCGCGCTGCGGGACATGACGTACGCGGACCTGCCGCCGTTCTACCCCGCCGGCTGGTTCTGGATGGGCGGCCGCTTCGCGAGCCTGCTCGGCCTGGACGGCTGGGAGGCGTTCAAGCCATGGTCGATCGTGTCGCTGGCCGTCGCCGCCGTCGTCGGGCTCGTGCTGTGGACCGCGCTGGTGCGGGTCGACCTGGCCGTGCTGGTCGCCACCGCCACCACCGCCGTCGTCCTCGCCTACGGCTCTCCGGAGCCGTACGGCGCGTTCGTCGCGCTGCTGATCGCGCCTGCCCTCGTCATGGCGTGGGGGGCGCTGTCGCGCCCGGTGCGTCCTTTGGGCGGCTGGGGCAGCCCAAAGGACACACCGGGCGGCGGAGCCGTCGTCGGGACCGGGCTCTTCCTGGGCCTGGCCGCGACGTTCTACTCCCTCTACCTCGGGATCGCGGCGTTCGCGGTGACGGTGATGGCCGTCGTCGCCGCGGTGCTCGCGCGACGCGCGGCGGGCACCTGGCGGGCCGCTCTCCCCGTGCTGGTACGGCTGGGCGTGATCGCGGGGATCGCCGTCGCCGTCGCGCTGCTCGTGTGGGCGCCGTTCGTGCTCGAGGTGCTGCGGGGCGGGTCCACCGCCGGATCCGGCACGGCGACGCACTACCTGCCCGAGACCGGGGCGCGGCTGCCCCTGCCGATGTTCCACGGTTCCCTGATCGGGCTGCTGTGCCTGCTCGGCACGGTGTGGCTGGTCGGGCGGGCCACGTCGTCGCGGCGTGCGCAGGCCCTCGGGCTCGGCGTGGTGTCCGTGTACCTGTGGTACCTGGCGTCGATGGCGCTGACCGCGCTGGGCAACACTTTGCTGGCCTTCCGCCTCGAGGTGATCCTGCTCGTGCTGCTCGCGGCGGCCGGCACGTTCGCGTTCGTCGACTTCACCCGCTGGATCGTGCTGGCCACCAGCGAGAACCAGCGGGTGCGGTGGTCGCTCATCGCGGTCGGCGTGCTGGGTGCGCTCGCGTTCACCCAGAACATCCCCCAGGTCCTCGCGAACGAGATCACCGTCGCCTACACCGACACCGACGGCAACGGTGAACGCGCCGATCAGCGTCCGCCCGGCGCGGGCGCCTACTACGCCGAGCTGGACGAGACGATCACCGCGGCGCTGGGCCGGCCGCGCGACGAGATCGTCGTCCTCACCGCCGACACCGCCTTCCTCGCCTACTACCCGTATCTCGGGTTCCAGGCGCTGACGTCGCACTACGCGAACCCGTTGGCGGACTTCGAGGGACGCGCCGCCGCGATCGAGGACTGGGCCTCGGTCGAGACGACCGACGAGCTGCTCGCCGCGTGGGACGAGTCCCCGTGGCGGGGACCCGATGCGATCGTGTTCCGGCAGGGCGCCGAGGGTTACACCCTCCGGCTCGCCGAGGACGTGTACCCCAACGACCCCAACGTCCGTCGCTACACGGTGACGTATCCGAAGTCGCTGTTCGACGATCCGCGGTTCACGGTCTCGGAGATCGGACCGTTCGTCGTCGTCACCCGCACGGGATAGCGGGCACGCGACGGTCCGCGAACACCGTTCGCGGACCGTCGCGACGTGGGCGTGCTATCCGCGGCGCAGCGGCATCACCGACCGCACCACCGGATCACGCAGATACAGCCCGGCCCAGACGAACACACCGACGTAGACCGGGAACAGGATGGTGCTGAAGAGCGGCATCTCGTTGAGCATGTTGGTGGCCACGGCGCCGCCGAGATACCCGGTCAGCAGCACCGCCCCGAGGATCGAGGTGGCCGGGACCAGGTACAGCGCCAGGCACACGAGCATGACGACGCCGATGACGTAGTTGAGGTTCGGATCGAAGCCCAGATCGATCATCGCCTGCCGCGCCTGGTCGACGTTGAGGACGTGGATCGCGGCGTCGAACAGCAGGAACAGCACGACGAGGCCGGTGATCACCAGGCCGGCGATGCGGAATTTCCGGTCGGTGGGACGCTCGGCGGGGCGGGTGGTGGTCGAGATCATGGCAGGCTCCTCGGTCGGGGTGGCGGTCTCGCTACGGACTGACCGGCCGGCCCCGGAAAACTCATCGCACCGCACCGCACCGCACCGTGCCGATCCGGCGACCCGAGCCGCCCCAGCCCGGTCCCGACACCCGGAACCGAGCCCCGGCTCACAACCGGGACGCCAGCAACTCGGCGAGGTGGACGCCGCGACGCTCGGTGAGATCGGTGATCTGGGTGCGGCAGGAGTAGCCGTCGGCGAGCACGACGTCGTCGGGACCCGCCGCGGCGATCGCGGGCAGCAGCTGGTGCCCGGCGACGGCGACCGAGACGTCGTAGTGCGCCGGCACCACCCCGAAGTTGCCGGCGAGACCGCAGCATCCGCCGAGCCGGGTGACCGTTGCACCGGCCCGGCGCAGCAGCGCGGCGTCGGCGCCCCAGCCCATCACGGCGTGGTGGTGGCAGTGCGGCTGGGCCACCACCGACGTCCCGGACAGTGACGGCGGTTCCCAGTCGCCGAGCAGTTCGGCCAGCGTCACCGTCGAGTCCGCGACGGCGCGTGCCGGTTCGAACCCGAGCAGCTCCACGGCGTCGGAGCGCAGGACCGCCGTGCACGACGGCTCGAGGCCCACGATCGGCATGCCGGCCGGGAACAGTGCGGAGATGGTGCGGCCCAGGATCTTCCGGGCCGTATCCAGCTGGCCGGTGGTGATCCACGTCAGCCCGCAGCACTGTTGCTTTTCGGTCACGCACACCCGTCGGCCGGCCGCCTCGAGGACCCGCACCGCGGCGATCGCCACCTCCGGCGTGAAGTACTCGGTGAAGGTGTCGACGAACAGCAGGACGGGCTCGCCGTCCGTGCGACGTTCGGCCGCCGTGTCCGCGAACCAGCGACGGAACGTGCGGGGCGCGAACTCGGGCACGCGGCGACGCCGGTCGACGCCGGCGAGGGTCAGTCCGGCGGACGCCACCCCCGGCAGCTTGGCGAGGGTGTTCACGACGCGTGGTGCGCGACCGGCCAGCGCCGCCCAGCGTGGGAGCCGTCCCAGCGTGTAGTGCGTGGCGGGACGGAGCCGACCCCGGTAACTCTGGTGCAGCACTTCGGATTTGAACGTCGCCATGTCGACACCGGTCGGACAGTCGGAGGCACAGCCCTTGCATGCCAGGCACAGTTCGAGGGCCTCGTGCACCTCCGGTGAGCGCCAGGACCCGGTGACGAGCGTGCCGTTGAGCATCTCCTGCAGGACCCGGGCCCGGCCGCGGGTGGAGTCCTTCTCCTCCCGGGTCGCCAGGTAGGACGGGCACATCACCCCGCCGAGGCCGGCGGTGTCGGCGCGGCACTTGCCGACGCCGGTGCAGCGGTGCACGGCCTGCCTGAAGTCGCCGTCGTCGCCCGCGTACCGGAAGGCGAGCAGGTCCCGGACCCGGTGCGCGGCCGGGATCCGAAGGTCCCGGTCCACGGGAGCCGGGTCGACGAGCACACCGGGATTGAGCAGGCCCTCGGGGTCGAACACCGCCTTGACGGCGCCGAACAGTCGCAGCGCGGTCGGCGAGTACATCAGGGGCAGCAGTTCGCTTCGCACCCGGCCGTCGCCGTGCTCGCCCGACATCGACCCCCCGAACGACGCCACGAGTTCCCCTGCTGCGAAAAGGAATTCGCGGAACATTCCGGGCATCTCGAGCGGCACGTCGAGGCGGATGTGGATGCAGCCGTCGGCGAAGTGACCGTACGGATAGCCGGTCACGCCGTACCGGGACAGCAGCGACTCGAACTCGCGCAGGTACTCCCCCATCCGTTCCGGCGGGACGGCGGCGTCCTCCCAGCCGGAGTGGGCGGGCCGCCCGGCGGGGCTGCGCCCGGCCAGTCCCGCCCCGTCCTCGCGGATGCGCCACAGCTGTGCGGCCTTGCCGGGGTCGGTCACGATCAGTGAATCCACCGCCACCGCAGCGTGTTCGACGGATCTCGCCCGTGCCAGGACCTCGTCGGCGTCGTCGCCGGACAGTTCGACGAACAACCACGCCGCCCCCCGCGGCAGCGGAGGCACCGCCGCCGCGCCGCGCCGCGCGCGCACGACGTCGACGATCCGCGAGTCGAGCCCCTCGCACGCGGTCGGACCGAAGCCGAGCAACGTGTGCGCGGCGTCGCCCGCCGTCGCGATGTCGGGGTAGCCGAGGGCCACCAGGACGCGGACCGCGGGGTCGGCGACGAGCCGCACCGTCGCCTCGGTGACGACACCGAGCGTGCCCTCGCTGCCGACGAAGAAGCGCAGGACGTCGAACCCGTTCTCGGGCAACAGGTGTTCGAGGGCGTAGCCGGAAGCCTGCCGGCCGAACCGGCCGAACTCGGTGCGGATGGTGGCGAGGTGGTCGAGGGTGATCCGGCGCAGTGATTCGAGAACGGGGGCGTCGTCGGGCAGCGACAGGTGCCGGCCCGCGCCGGTGAGCACCTCGAGACCGAGAACGTTGTCGGATGTGCGTCCGTAGCCGAGGGTGCGGGCACCGCAGGCGTTGTTGCCGATCATCCCGCCGACGGTGCAGCGGTTGTGGGTGGACGGGTCGGGTCCGAAGCGCAGTCCGTACGGGGCGGCGGCGCGCTGCAGTTCGGACTGGACGACGCCGGGCTGCACGGTCGCCGTGCGCGCCTCGGGGTCGATCCGCAGGACCCGGCCGAGATGGCGGGCGAAGTCGAGTACGACGCCGGGCCCGACGGCGTTGCCGGCGACGGAGGTCCCGCCGCCGCGTGAGGTGAGCGGAACGCCGTGCCGGCGGCACACCTCGAGCACGGTGCCGACCTCGTCGATCTCGCGGGGCCGCACCACCGCCTGCGGGGGCACCCGGTAGAGCGAGGCGTCGGACGAGTAGAGCGCGCGGGTGGTGGTGTCGTCGAACACCTCGGAGATGCCCGCGTCGCGCAGGGCCTCGCCGATCGTCCTCGCCCGGGCCATAGGCCGATGCTAGTGCCTGCAGGGGTCGCTTCGTCGCAGGTCGGACCGGCACGGCCGGGGTCGATGCGCCGTCAGCGGGAGGTGAGGACGACCGGTCCGTCCTCGGTGATCGCGACGGTGTGCTCACAGTGCGCGGCCCGGCTGCCGTCGGCGGTGCGCAGCGTCCATCCGTCCGGGTCGTGCCGGTAGGCGTCGCCGCCGCCGGCGTGCAGCATCGGCTCGACGGGGCTCGACGGCCAGCACCAGTCCCGGCCGCAGCCGCATCCCCCGCCCCACCCGGCCCTCGTTGGGCACGTGCGGGTCCTCGTGCATGCGGCGGCCGATGCCGTGACCGCCGTGGTCGGCGAGCATGCCGTAGCCGCGAGAGCGGACGTATCCGCCGATCGCCGCGCCGATGTCGCCGAGACGGTTTCCCGGCACGGCCGCGGCGACGCCGCGCGCGAGGGCGTCCTCCGCCGCGGCGATCAGGGCGAGGTCCTCGGGGTCGGCGGTCCCGACGGTGAAGCTCACGGCGGCGTCCCCGCACCAGCCGTCGAGCACCGCCCCGCAGTCGATGCTCACCAGGTCACCGTCACGGAGCCGGTAGCTGCCGGGAATGCCGTGGACGACGGCGTCGCCGACGCTCGCGCACACGACACCGGGGAACGGCGACGGCGCCCAGTCGGGGTGGTAGCCCAGGAACGGGGAGGTCGCGCCGGCGGCTCGGAGGACCTCGGCGGCGACGTCGTCGAGGTCCTTCAGGCAGACCCCGATTCCCGCGTGGGCCCGCACGGTTGCCAGCGCCTCCGCGACCACGGCACCGGCGGCGCGCATCGCCTCGACCTCGCCGGGCGTCTTCAA
The DNA here is from genome assembly GCF_000256505.1 of Rhodococcus sp. P14. Lineage (NCBI taxonomy): Bacteria > Bacillati > Actinomycetota > Actinomycetes > Mycobacteriales > Nocardiaceae > Rhodococcus > Rhodococcus sp. P14. The sequence continues at coordinate 16,284 of NZ_AJFC01000325.1, forward strand.
CTCGACCATCACACCTCCAATAGAAATACCGGTATTACTATACGGGAATGGTGCGCGAACCACTTACTCCGGCCCAACTCGAGCGAGGACGACGCCTGGGCGAACGCCTCCGCGCGGCACGCGGCGCCGCCGGGATGGCGACGGTCGCCGCCGAGGCCGGCATCTCCGTCGAGACCCTCCGGAAGATCGAGACCGGACGCATCGCCACGCCCGCCTTCTTCACCGTCACCGCGCTCGCCCGGGTCCTCGGACTCTCCCTCGACGACCTGGCCGGCGACCCGACGGACGATCCCGCCGAGCACGAGGCCGCCTCCTGACCGGAGGAGGCCACCCCCGCCTCCCCCGTCCCTCGCCTAGCATCGATCCTTGTGCCCGTCGATGTCCTTTCGCCCGAAACGCCCGCTTACGCCGATACGAAGGCGCGCGTGCGCACGGCCAGGATCGTCGCGACGGTCAGCGGACTGCTCGGCATGCTGCTCGCCCTGGCCGTGCCGTTCCTGCCGGTCCGGCAGGGGGCCGCCACCG
>NZ_AJFC01000326.1:0-26339 GCF_000256505.1 Rhodococcus sp. P14
CCACCGTCAGCTGGCCGCAGGGCAGCGACCTGACCAACATCGAGGCGCCCCTCGTCTCCTACGCCCCCCTCGAACTGCGCGCGAGCGTGCCTTGCTCGGCCTTCCCGCTGCTCGGCGACGAGGGTGGCACCCTGATCTCGACCGTGCCGCCGGACGCCCCCGACGCCACCGAGAACGCCCTCGTGATCCGCACGGTCCCCGGCACCGACGGTGGGCCCGCCGCCATGGAGGTGGTGCTGCGCAACTCGGTGGTCGTGTCGGCACCGATCGACGACGAGCACCGCTGCACAGCCGTCACCGTCGCCACCAACGCCGACCGCACCGCCGCCGAGATCGTCGGCCTCGGGCAACACGACGACGGGCACCACATCGCCACGCTCGACGGCGATCATCGGCCGCAGATGGTCGGCGTCTACTCCGACCTGCAGGGATCGGCGCAGGCCCTCACCTCCGGCCCGGACGCCGAGCGGCTGTCCGTCCGTGCCGCCCTCGACTCGCGGTTCACCTCCACCCCGACGCTGGTCAAGTTCGTCGCGATGCTCGTGTGCATCCTCGCGACCCTGCTGTCACTCGTGGCGCTGCACCGCCTCGACGGCGTCGACAACCGCCGCGCCCGCCGGATCCTGCCCGCCCACTGGTGGCGGTTCACCGCGGTGGACGCGGTCGTCGTGGGCACACTGCTGCTGTGGCACGTCATCGGCGCCAATACCTCCGACGACGGCTACATCCTCACCATGGCCCGCGCCTCCGACGAGGCCGGCTACATGGCCAACTACTACCGGTGGTTCGGTGTCCCCGAGGCCCCGTTCGGCTGGTACTACGACGTGCTCGTCCTGCTCGCGAAGATCTCCACCGCCAGCGTGTGGATGCGGCTGCCCGCCCTGCTCGCCGCGATCGCCTGCTGGATGGTCATCAGCCGCGAGGTCATTCCCCGGCTCGGTGTCGCCGTCCGCCGCAACCGCATCGCGCTGTGGACCGCGGGGCTGGTGTTCCTCGCCTTCTGGCTGCCGTACGACAACGGCCTGCGCCCCGAGCCCGTCATCGCGCTCGGCGCCCTGCTCACCTGGTGCTCGATCGAACGCGCCGTCGCCACCGGCCGCATGCTGCCCGCCGCGATCGCCGTGCTGCTCGCCGCTTTCTCCCTCGCCGCCGGACCCACGGGACTCATCGCGGTCGCCGCGCTCGTCGCCGGGGCGCGGCCCGTCCTCGTCCGGCTGGTCGGCCGCCGCCGGCTCGTCGGGGTGGTCCCGCCCCTCGCCGCCATCCTCGCCGCGGGCACCGTCGTCCTCGTCGTCGTCTTCGCCGACCAGACCCTCGCGTCGGTGCTCGAGGCGACCCGGGTGCGCTCGGCGGTCGGACCCAACGTGCCGTGGTTCGACGAACGGCTGCGCTGGGACGCCCTGCTGACCGTCTCCCCCGACGGATCCCTCAGCCGCCGGTTCGGCGTGTTCGTCATGCTGCTGTGCCTGGTCGTGTGCGTGATGCTGATCCTGCGCAAGGGCCGCATCCCCGGCACGGCCCTCGGGCCGTCGCGCCGCATCCTCGGCATCGTCTTCGCGTCCCTGCTGCTGATGATGCTCACCCCGACCAAGTGGACCCACCACTTCGGCGTGTACGCCGGACTGGCCGGATCCGTCGCCGCACTCGCCGCGGTCGGGGTCGGCGCCGTCGGCATCCGCTCGGCCCGCAACCGCGCGCTCTTCACCGCCGGGGTGCTGTTCGTGTTGGCGCTGGCATTCACCGGCTCCAACGGCTGGTGGTACGTCTCGAGCTACGGGATTCCCTGGTGGGACAAGCCGCCGTCGATCTCCGGACGCGCCTTCTCCACCGGCCTGCTGGCGCTGGCCCTCGTCGCGCTGGGCGTCGCCGCCTGGTTCCATCTGCGCGAACCGTTCGCCACCCCGAGACCCGACCGCAACGGCCGCGTGAAGGCGATCGCCTCGGCGCCGCTGACCGTCGTCGCCGCGGGCGTCGTCCTGTTCGAGGTGCTCTCGCTCGTCAAGGGCGCGGTCGCGCAGTACCCGGCGTACTCGATCGCCCGGTCCAACGCCGCCGCCCTGACCGGCGGCAGCTGCGGACTCGCCGACGACGTCCTCGTCGAGACCGACCCGAACGCCACCGCGCTGGCCCCCGTCGACGGCGACGTCGCCGGGGCCCTCGGCGCCGGCACCGCCGACGGCTTCACCCCGAACGGCGTCGCCCTCGACCTCACCGCCGACGAGGAGATCTCCACCACGGGCGGCGCCAACACGGTCGACACCGAGGAGGGCGGCACCACCACCTCCACGGGCGCCGGCACCGGCGGCGGCCGCGGTGCCGCCGGCATCAACGACAGCACCGTCGCGCTGCCGTTCGGCCTGGACCCCGCCCGCACCCCCGTGCTCGGCAGCTACCGCGCCGGCGCGCAGCAGGAAGCCGTGCTCGAGTCCGGCTGGTATGCGCTGCCCGACCGCACCGACGCCACGCCGCTGCTGGTGGTCACCGTCGCCGGCCGCGTGCACTACGTCGACCCCGACGGCGTCCTCACCCCCGGTGCGGACGTGCTGCTCGAGTTCGGCCGGACCGGCGACGGTTCGAGCGTCGAGCCGCTGGCCCGCGTCGCGCCCATCGACATCGGACCGTCTCCGTCGTGGCGCAACCTGCGGGTGCCGGGCGACCGGATCCCCGCCGACGCCGACACCGTCCGCCTGGTGGTGACCGACGGCAACCTGGCCCCCGACCAGTGGGTGGCGGTCACGCCGCCGCGGATGCCGCGCCTCGAGACCCTGAACACCGTCGTCGGCTCCACGGCACCGGTCCTGCTCGACTGGTCGGTGGGGTTGGCGTTCCCCTGCCAGCGTCCGTTCGACCATCGCTACGGTGTCGCCGAGGTCCCCGAGTTCCGGATCCTGCCCGACCGGGTCGGGGCCGACTCCACCAACGGCTGGCAGGACGACATCGGTGGCGGCCCGCTCGGCTGGATACCGCTGCTGCTCACCGCCGAGACCGTTCCCACCTATCTGAACCACGACTGGGACCGCGACTGGGGCTCGCTGGAGCGATACTCACCCATCGATCCGAGCGCGAGGACTGCCGAGATCACCACCGAGGACGTCGTCCGCTGGGGCTGGTGGACACCCGGCCCGATCCGCGACGGTGTGCCCGTAATGCGTGAATGAGGTCCTACGCGTCGGTAGGGACGGTGCGTCCGCTCATCTGCGCCCGATACCATCGACAATCGTGCCCGACGACGTGACCACAGTTCCCGCCCCCTCCGCAGCCGTGCCCCGGCCGCCGGTTGCCCGGGATCTGCGGGCGCAGTACCGCACCGCCCGGCTCGTCGCCACGGTGGCGGGCCTGCTCGGTGTGCTCCTCGCCGTCGCGACCCCGTTCCTGCCCGTCAAGGTCACCGAAGCCACCGTCACCTGGCCGCAGAACGGCTCGACCGGGCCGGTCGAGGTGCCGCTCATGTCGCAGGTGCCGCTGCAGCTGAGCGCGACCGTGCCGTGCACCGCCGTCGCGAGCATGCCGCCCGGCGGTGGCATGCTCCTCGCGACCGCACCACCGAGCGGTGAGGGCGCCGCACTCAACGCGATGTTCGTGCGGGTGGGCGCCGAGAACGTGGACGTTCTCGACCGCAACGTCGTCGTGGCCACCGCCCCGCGCAGCGACGTCGAATCCGCCGCGTGCACCGAGATCAGCATCTTCTCCGACGTCGACCGCACGACCGCGGAGTTCGTCGGCCTGAGCGACGAGAACGGCAACCCGCGCGCCGGTGAGCTGACCGGCGACCTGCGCCCCCTCGTCGTCGGCGTGTTCAGCGACCTGGACACCACGGTGCCCGGCATGTCGGTGACCGTCGACGTCGACTCCCGGTTCTCGTCGTCGCCGACGGTGGTCAAGCTCCTCGCGATGATCCTGGCGGCCCTGTCGACCGCGCTGGCGATCGGTGCGCTCGCCAAACTCGACGGCACCGACGGCCGGGGGCATCGCCGCTTCCTGCCGTCGCACTGGTGGAAGTTCACCGGCGTCGACGCGGTCGTCGTCGGCACACTCCTCGGGTGGCACTTCTTCGGGGCGAACACCTCCGACGACGGCTACCTGCTGACCATGGCCCGGGTCTCCGAGCACTCGGGCTACATGGCCAACTACTTCCGCTGGTTCGGCGTCCCCGAGGCCCCCTTCGGCTGGTACTACGACGTGCTCGCCGCGTTCGCCGAGGTCTCCACCGCCAGCGTCTGGATGCGGCTGCCCGCCCTGCTCGCCGGCATCACCTGCTGGATGGTGATCAGCCGCGAGGTGGTGCCCCGCCTCGGCCGCGCCGTCCGGCACAACACCGTCGCGCTGTGGACCGGCGGCCTGGTGTTCCTCGCCTTCTGGCTGCCCTACAACAACGGCCTGCGCCCCGAGCCGATCGTCGCGCTCGGCGCCCTGCTGACCTGGTGCTCGATCGAACGGGCGATCGCCACGGGTCGGCTGTTGCCGGCCGCGACGGCGGTGGTGATCGGCGCGTTCACCCTCGCCGCCGCCCCCACCGGCCTGATGTGCGTCGCCGCCCTGCTCGCCGGCATCCGGCCCATGACCCGCATCGTGGTGCGCCGCCACCGCGAGGTCGGGACGCTGCCGCTGCTCGCCCCGATCGCCGCCGCCGGCACCCTCGTGCTCGTCGTCGTGTTCTCCGACCAGACCCTCGCCGCCGTGCTCGAGGCCACCCGCGTGCGCACGATCATCGGCCCGAACGAGGAGTGGTGGAACGACTTCCTCCGCTACTACTACCTGTTCGTGCAGACCGTCGACGGCTCGCTCGCCCGCCGGTTCGCGTTCCTCGTCATGCTGCTGTGCCTGTTCACGTCGCTGCTGGTGCTGCTGCGCCGGCGCCGGATCCCCGGCGTCGCGACGGGACCGTCGTGGCGGCTGATCGGCATCGTCTTCGGCACGATCTTCTTCATGATGTTCAACCCCACGAAGTGGACCCACCACTTCGGGGCGTACGCGGGCATCGCGGGGTCCCTCGCGGCCCTCACCGCGGTCGTCGTCTCCGCGAGCGCGCTGCGGTCGCGGCGCAACCGCACGATCTTCCTCGCCGGACTGCTGTTCGTGCTGGCCGTGTCGTTCGCGGGCATCAACGGCTGGTGGTACGTGTCGAGTTACGGCATCCCGTGGTTCGACAAGACCGTCTCCTTCAAGGGCAACCAGTCCAGTTCGCTGTTCCTGATCCTCTTCGGGCTCGCCCTCGGGCTCGTCGCGTGGCAGTACCTGCGGGAGGGCTACGCGCCGCCGCAACCCAGACCCACGACCCGCAAGGGCCGCCGGATCCGCAAGTTCGCCGCGGCGCCCCTGACCGTCGTCGCCGGAGCGATGGTGCTCTTCGAGGTGCTGTCGCTGCTCAAGGGCGCGGTATCGCAGTATCCGGCGTATTCGCTCGCCCGGTCCAACGTCGGCGCGCTCGCCGGCCAGACGTGCGGGCTGGCCGACGACGTCCTCGTCGAATCGGACCCGAACTCCGGTCGGCTCGCGCCCATCGTCGACCCGGACAACCCACCCCGCGGCGGCGACGCCCTCGCCGGAGCCGAACCCGTGGGCTTCGATCCCAACGGCATCCCGTCGGACCTCACGGCCGACTACGTCGAGGTCAAGCCCGGCCAGGGCAACACCGACAACCAGAGCGTCGGGCCGACGTTCGAGACCGGCGCCGGCGGCGGCACCACCGGCGGCACCGGGGCGCGCACCGTCAACGGCTCGGACGCCAAGCTGCCGTTCGGCCTCGACCCGGCCGTGACCCCCGTGCTCGGCAGCTACCAGGAGGGCGTGCAGGAACCGGCGTTGCTCACGTCGAGCTGGTACGGGTTACCCGAGCGCACCGACGACGCGCCGCTCGTCGTCATCTCGGCGGCCGGTCGCATCTGGTCCGTCGACGACACCGGCGCCACCACCTACGGCCAGTCGCTGCTTGTCGAGTACGGCAGGCGCCTGCCCGACGGCACCGTCGAACCGCAGGGCACCTACCTGCCGCGCGACATCGGGCCCGCGCCGTCGTGGCGGAACCTGCGCATCCCGCTGTCGGAGCTGCCCGCCGACACCGACGCCGTCCGCATCGTCGCCAACGACCCCAACCTCACGGGCGACCAGTGGCTGGCGTTCACACCGCCGCGCGTGCCGAAACTCGAGACGCTCGACACCGTGGTCGGCTCGGAGCAGCCGGTGCTGCTCGACTGGGCGGTGGGCCTGCAGTTCCCGTGCCAGCGTCCGTTCGACCACCGCTACGGCATCGCCGAGATGCCGAACTACCGCATCCTGCCGGACCGACCCCTGGCCGTGTCCTCCACCGACACGTGGCAGTCCGCGGACAACGGCGGACCGCTGGGCTTCACCGAGGCCCTCGCGCGCCCCGAGCAGATCCCCACGTACCTGAAGGACGACTGGGCCCGCGACTGGGGCTCGCTCGAGCGGTACGTGCGGTTCTACCCGGACGCGGTGCCGGCCGAGCCGCAGACCGAGACGGTCACCCGCTCCGGGCTGTGGAACCCGGGCACGCTGCGCGTGTACGAGTAGGCCACCCGCTGCCGTCGCATGCGGTCCTCTCGCGCCTTCCGGACCGAATGTCACACCGGTTCGGCTCCATCGACCGAATGTGACATTCGGCCAGTCGCGCCGCCGGTAACGTCGTCCGTTTCGGGCGCGATGTCACGAATGTTCGATTCTGCTCGATCGCGAACTGTTCATCGGGCCAGCGGGGGTGGGCCGGCTACGGAAGGAACTGTATGTCGAAGAAGCGTGCATTCGGACTCGCGGCGGTTACCGCCGCGGTTCTCGGCGCCGGAGTGGCGACTGCCCCGGTAGCCGTCGCCGCTCCCGAAAATGCCACCACGCTCACGCGTGTCATCGGATCGGGCGAGTCCGGCTCGTTCGGTTACGGCGGAGCCTTGGTGAACGAGGCGGTCACGGTGCGCGTCGACCCCGACGAGCCCGGCATCAGCTGGTTCGGCGGCAGCATGTGGTGCTACTGCAAGATCTCCTGGACCAACATCACCACCGGGGCCAGCGGAACCAACGAACTCCCGTCCCGGCCGGTGCTCGGCGGAGGAATGACCGGTACGCCCCGCGCCGAGACCGGCTCCGGCCGAATCGTCGCCACCGTCACCGTCCCGAACGGCTTCACGTACCTGCCGGGAGTCGGGACCTGGGTCGTCCCCTGACCGTCCGGACCGAATGTCACATCGCTTCGATTGCATCGAACCCATGTGACATTCGGTCCGTCCGTCGGTCCGCCTCGGTCCGCCCGCGACGGGTAGTCCACAACCTCACCGTTCATCCACAGATTTCGCCCACCCTCCCGTTGCACCCCTCGAGCGCGGCATTTCCCGGTGATCATGGGCGGCATGAGACGCGGAACGTGGGGGGACGACGTCGAACAGCTCGTCGGGCTGAGTGTCAACGGCATCATCCGCACCTCGACACTGTTGGGATGCGGGATGAGCAGCAGCACCATCTCCGGTCGTTGCCGGAAGGGTGGTCCGTGGCAACGGATTCTGCCCGGTGTCGTTGCGCTGCACAGCGGCCCGCTCACGCAACTGCACAGACAGACGGCAGCGCAGATGTACGGAGGCGACGAGGCCGTCATCTCGGGCCACGCCGCGCTCGGCGTGCACGGATACGCCCCCTCGGCGACGAAGAGCGACATCCTGCTACTCATCCCGCAGAATCGGCATCGCAGGAACTTCTCGTTCGTCACCGTCGAACGTAGTTGGCGTGTACCCGAACCCGTACGCAAGGGCACACTGCGGATCGCACCCGTCGCGCGCAGCCTGCTCGATGCCGGACGGCGGACGTCACGAACGGACGACTGCCGCGCCTTGTTCGCCGCCGCACTCCAACGCGGCGATGTCACCGTGGACCACCTGGCACGCGAACTCGCAGACGGCAGCAGTCGGGGAACCGCAGTGCCCCGCAAGGTGATCCAGGAGCTGGTCGACGACGCGCATTCGGTCGCCGAGATCGAGGCCCAGAAGCTGTACTCCACCTCGGGTCTTCCCCCGATGGTGCACAACCGGGAGGTCGAGGACTCGAACGGAACTTGGATCGCCCGTCCGGACGGCTGGCTCGATGCCGTGGCACTGGCGTGGGAGATCGACTCGTTCGCACATCATCTCAGCGCAAGAGACCACGAGGCAACGATGCGGCGCCGGGCGGTCATGCAGCGGCACGGGATCATCGTCGTCACCCATCTGCCCAGACAGATCCGGCACGAACCGGCGATCGTGCTCGCCGATCTTGCGGCGGCCTACCGGCAGGGTCTCGAACGTCCACGACCCGACGTGCGGGTTCGGTAGCCCCGCGAGGCGAACCGAATGTCACATTGCGTCGATACGATCGACGCAATGTGACATTCGGCCCACCAGAAGGGCTAGAGCGGAAGCAAGTGATGCTTGCGCGGATTCTTGAACACCTTCTTGTCGCGCAGCAACGTCAGCGCCTTGCGGATCTCCAGACGCGTCTTGTGCGGCTCGATCACCGCATCGATGTAGCCGCGCTCGGCCGCGATGTACGGCGTCGCGATGTGCTCGTTGTAGAAGTTGATCAGCTGCTGACGGACCGCCGGAGCGTTCTCGCCGGCCGCCTCGATCTGGCGACGGCCGATGACCGCTACCGCACTCTCGGCGCCCATCACCGCGATCCGCGCCGTGGGCCACGCGAAGTTCACATCCGCGCCGAGCTGCTTGGAGCCCATCACCGCGTAGCCACCGCCGTAGGACTTGCGTACCACCACGGTCACCTTCGGCACCGACGCCTCGACGAACGAGAACAGGAACCGGCCGCCGCGCTTGATGACCCCGATCTTCTCCTGCTCCACACCCGGCAGGAAGCCGGGGGTGTCGACGACGAACACCAGCGGAATGTCGTACGCGTCGCACACCCGCACGAAATGCGCGGCCTTGTCCGAACTCGCCGCGTCGAGCGCCCCGGACAGGTACAGCGGCTGGTTCGCCACCACCCCGACGGGCCGGCCGTCGACGCGGGCGAAGCCGGTGATGATGTTCGGGGCGACCTGCGAGCGGATCTCGAAGAAGTCGCCGTCGTCGAAGATCTTGAGCAGGACGTCGTGCATGTCGTAGCCGGAGTTGTCGGCGTCGGGCATGAACGTGTCGAGCTCGAGATCGTCCGGCGTGATCTCCGGTTCGAGGCCCGGATTGATCACCGGGGGCTTCTCCTGCGCGTTCGACGGCATGTAGCTCAGGTACTTGCGGGCCCACTCGAACGCGGCCTTCTCGTCCGGCGCGACGTGGTGCACGTTGCCGTACTCGGCCTGCTTACGGGCGCTGCCGAGTTCGTCGAGGCTGACGTCCTCCCCGGTGACGGACTTGATGACGTCCGGGCCCGTGACGAACATGTACGCCTCTTCGGTGGCGACGACCACGTCGGTGTTGATGGGCGCGTACACGGCACCCCCGGCGCACTTGCCCAGGATGATCGACACCTGCGGGCACAACCCCGACAGCGGCTCGTGCCGCTTGCCCAGTTCCGCGTACCACGCCAGCGACGTCACCGCGTCCTGCACCCGGGCACCGCCGGAGTCGTTGATGCCGACCACCGGGCAGCCGATCTTCAGCGCGAAGTCGAGGATCGCGGCGACCTTGCGGCCGAACATCTCGCCGACGCTGCCACCGAACACGGTCTGATCGTGCGAGAACACCGCGACGGGCCGGCCGTCGACGGTGCCGTGACCGACGACGACGCCGTCACCGTAGAGCGCGTCGTCACGGCCGGGCGTCTTCATGAGCGCCCCGATCTCGACGAAGCTGCCCGGGTCGAGCAGCATGTCGATGCGCTGTCGCGCACTGGGGATGCCCTTGGCGGCGCGTTTGGCCACCGCGGCCTCCCCGGCCGGCTCCTTGGCGATCTCGAGATTCTTGCGCAGCTCGGCCAGCTTCTCGGCCGTCGTCGTGGTCACTACTCGATCAGCTCCTCGTGGCCTCGATGTCGGCCAGCTTGCGTGTCAGGTCGGCCCCCACCTTCCCGATGTACGGCTCGTCGACCACCTGGAGGTGATCGCCGCCGACACGGATGACCTCCAGATTACGGACCGACTCACCCCAGCCACCGTCGGGCTGCCTGGTCCCGAATGCGGGCTCGAGTTCGATGGCGTCGTCGTGGTAGCGGTCCGCCATGTACAGCACCACGTCGCCGTCGTACGGCTCGAGCTTCGCCGTCTGGATGGCCCGGTTGTCCAGCCACGACGTGCGCTGGTGCTCGATGATGCCGCCGGGGATCCTCGTGCCGCTCATCTTGAGCAGGTCCATGAGGATGCGCACCTGGCCCTCGTCGTCCGTCGCGGCGAGCTTGTCGTACGGCAGCGGAGCGTCGACCCCGTAGGTCTTCTTCGCGAACTGCGCGTACCGCTGCCAGCGGGCGGTGATCTCCTCGGGGGTGTCCTCGACCTTCTGCCCGGCCATCACCGTGTCGATGAGGCCGACGAGCCGCACGTCCTTGCCCTCCGCGCGCAGCAGCCGGGCGACCGCGTAGGCGAGCACACCGCCCAGCGACCAGCCGTACAGCACATACGGACCGTCGCCCTGGATCTCCTTGATCTGCGGGAGGTACTCCTGGGCACGCTGCTCGATCGGGCCCTCGGTGCGTTCGAAGCCGTACATCGGGGTGCCCTCGGGCAACCGGCGCAGGAGCGGCTCGTACACGACGGTGGATCCGCCGGCGGGGTGGAACACGAACACCGGCACGGCGTCCGAGCCCTCGGGCCGCGGGCGCAGCGTACGGACGAGCCCGTCGATGCGATCCGCCGATTCGAGGTGCCGGCGCACGCTCTCGGCGAGCTGCTCGATGGTCTCGGCGTCGAGCACGTCGTCCACGGTGATCTCGCCGTTCGCCCGCTCGGTCAGCCGGGCGGCGAGGCGTTCGGCCGTCTCGTCGTCGAGGATCGGCAGGGTGTTGAAGATGCCCTTCGCCGACTGCCCGGTGATCACGGCCCACGTCGCGAACGTGAGCCGCTCGGCGGCGTCGCGCGGCGGCACGTCGGTGCCGGATGCCTCCGCGACCGCCTGCCGGTCGGTGACGTCGGTGGCCTTGTCCGCTTCGGTGCTCGCAGCGGTCTCACCGCTCTTGCCTGCCTCTGCGGCCTCTGCGGCCTCGAGGATCGCCTCCGCCTCGTGCACCACCCCGGTGTCCTCCACCGGCGAGACCGCAGGCAGCTCGAGCGACGCGTCCTCCCGAGCGGCGGTGTCGCGGTCGGCGGCCTGCTGGGCGGCGAGCGCGGCGACCTCCTCGCGGTTCTCCACGGCGTACCGCAGGTACTTCGCGACGTCGCGCAGGCTGGCGTCCTTCACCGCGGCGAGCTGCAGCTGCGGGATGTCGAACTCGTACTCGACGCGGTTCTTGATCCGCACCGCCATGAGCGAGTCCAGCCCCAGCTCGATCAGCGGAATCTCGACGGGCAGATCCTCGGGCGCGTACCCCATCGATTCGGCGACGATCAGCGCCAGCCGATCCTCGAGGGTCTGCGACCCGTTCGGATTCCACTTGTCGCCGAAGCTCTCCACCACCTCGGACAGCGTCTCGACCGGCCCGGTGGAGCGCTCGGCCGGCGCGGGCGTCGGGGCCGGCAGCGCGTCACCGGAGGCGACGACCGCATCGAACAGCAACCGGAACTCGCCGTCCGCCGCGTCCCGGCCGTGCACGTGCAGCGACGCGCCGCCGAGGTGCCGGGTCAGCGTGGTGGTGAGGGTGCCGGTGGCGGGGACGTCACCGTACGGCACGGACGCGGTGAGGGTGACGTCGGCGAGCACCTGCGACGCGGCGGCGACGGCGAGTTCACCGAGGTCGGTGACCGCGTCGGCGCGCACCTCCCACACGTGCCGGCCGTCGGGCAGCGCGACGTGCGCGCCGGGCACGCGGGCACTGCCGCCGGTCCCGATGCGGGTCTCGAGCCAGAACGGCTTGCGCAGGAACACCGTCCGCGGCAGGTCGGCGTACGCGCCGGCCGGGAGCAGGCTGTGCAGGTCCACGGTGTGGCCGTGCACGTACAGCTGCGCGAGGGCGGTGAGCACGCCCAGCGGCTCGTCCTCCTTGCGCTTGAGGGTCTGGATCAGCTGGGTGTCGATGACCCCGGCCGCGTACGCCGTCGCGGCCACGGACATCAGCGCGACCGGATTGGGGGCCAGCTCGACGAAGGTGGTGTGCCCGTCGGTGACGGCCAGCTTGACCGCATTGGTGAAGTAGACGCTGTGCCGCAGACCCTTGGTCCAGTACTCGACCTGGTGGATGCCCTCGTGCCCGGCGCGGTAGTGGGTGTCCTGGTCGACCGACGAGTACACGTCGACCTTCAACCGGTGCGGCTCGATGCCGGCGAGTTCGGCGGCGAGCTCGCCGAGGAGCGGATCCACCTGCGAGGTGTGGCTGGCGCCCTTGGTCTGCAGCACGCGGGCGAGCTTCTCCTCCGACTCCGCCCGCGCGACGATCGCGTTGACCTCGTCCTGCGGGCCGCCGATGACGGTGTGCGTCGGCGCCGCGTAGACGCAGACCTCGAGGTGCGGGTAGTCGGTGAGGACCTGCTCGATCTCCGCGGCGCTGTACTCGACGAGCGCCATGAGCCGGATGTCGTCGCCCTCGAGCAGCGCCTCGGCCTCGCCCATCAGGCGCGAGCGCGCGCAGATGACGCGGACGGCGTCCTCGAGCGACAGCCCACCCGAGATGTATGCCGCGGCGGCCTCACCCATGGAGTGGCCGACGACGGCGGACGGCTCGGCGCCGTGGTGACGCAGCAGCTTCGCGAGGGCGACCTGGATGGTGAAGATGCCGACCTGCGAGGTCTCGACGTCGTAGTCCTGGGCGTCGTCGAGGAACTTCTCCTTCATGGAGTAGCCGGCCTCGTCCTCGATCAGCTCGTCGATCTCGTCGACGGCCGCCGCGAACAGCGCGTTCTCGAGGTACAGCTGCTTGGCCATCTTGCGGTGCTGCGATCCGAACCCGGACAGCACCCACACCGGCCCGTTGGCGGCGGGGGCGTCGGCGGAGAACACGCCCTGGGCGGGCTTTCCGGCGGCGACGGCGCGCAGCCCGGCGATGGCCTCGGCGCGGGTCGTCGCGATCACGACGGCGCGCGAGCGGCCGTGGTTGCGGCGGGAAAGGGTGCGGGCGACGTCGGCGAGCGGCGTGGTGCTGCCCGCCTCCGTCTCGAGCCAGTCGGCGAGGTCGGCGGCGGCCCGGCGACGGCGCGACGGCATCGCCGCGGACACCGCGAGCAGCACCGGGCGCTCGGCGTTCTCGTCCGAGCGAATGTGCCCCTCAGCTCCTTCAGCCGACGGAACGACACCTTCGCTCGGCTCTGCCACGGGCGCCTCGTCCGGCCCGGCCGGCGCCGCTTCGGGGCCGGTGTACTCGCGGACCACGACATGGGCGTTGGTGCCGCCGAAGCCGAACCCGGAGACGCCGGCGATCGCCTTGCCGGTGTAGCGCGGCCACTCGGCGCCCTCGGGGATGACCTTCAGGCGGGCCTGCTCGAACGGGATGTACGGGTTCGGCGCCGTGTAGTTCAGCGTCGCCGGCAGGTGGTTCTCCTGCATCGCGAGGACCACCTTGATCAGGCCCGCCGCGCCGGCGGCCGCCTCGAGGTGGCCGAAGTTGGTCTTCGCCGAACCGAGCAGCGCCGGCTTGTCGGCGTCGCGGCCGCGGCCAACGACCCGGCCGAGGGCGTCCGCCTCGATCGGATCGCCGAGCACGGTGCCGGTGCCGTGGGCCTCGATGTAGTCGACGCCGGACGGCAGGATGCGCGCGTCCCGATAGGCGCGGCGCAACACGTCGACCTGGGCCTCGGGGTTCGGTGCCGCCAGCCCGTTGGAGCGGCCGTCCTGGTTGACGGCGGAACCGGCGATGACGGCGAGCACGGTGTCGCCGTCCCGCTCGGCGTCCTCGAGCCGCTTCAGCACGACGAGGCCACCGCCCTCGGCGCGGACCATGCCGTCGGCGTCGGCCGAGAAGGCCTTGATGCGGCCGTCGGGGGCCTGCACGCCGAGCTGGTCGAAGCCGAGTGTCGCGGCCGGCGCGACGAGCATGTTCACGCCGCCCGCCAGCGCCACGTCGGCGTCGCCGTCGCGCAGGGCCCGCACCGCCTGGTGCACGGCCACGAGCGACGACGAGCATGCGGTGTCCAGGGCGACGGACGGGCCGCGGAAGTCGAAGAAGTACGAGACCCGGTTGGCGACGATGGACGTCGCCGTGCCGGTCAGCGCGTACGGATGCGCGGCGGACGGGTCGCTCACCGCGAGGAGCTGGTAGTCGTTGGCGGAGCTGCCGATGAACACACCGACCGGGCGGCCCTTGAGGTCGCTGGCCGGAATGTGGGCGTGCTCGAGCGCCTCCCAGGTGAGTTCCAGAGCGAGGCGCTGCTGCGGGTCGACCATCTCGACCTCGCGCGGCGACATCGCGAAGAACTCGGCGTCGAAGCCCTTGACGTCGTCGAGGTACCCGCCGCGGGTGTTGGCCGCGGCGATGGCGGACGAGATCTGCGGGTCGTCGGCGAACTCGGACCACCGTCCCTCGGGGAGGTCGGTGATCCCGTCGCGGCCCTGCGCGAGCAGCTCCCACATCTCGGCGGGGGTGCTCACGTGCCCGGGCAGCCGGGTGGCGAGACCGACGATCGCGATGTCGTGTGCCCGGCCGGCCGGACCGGCGGCGTAGAAGGCGCTGTCGTCACCCTCCGGGAGCTCGGGCTCGCCCTCGATGATGCGCGTGGCCAGCGACGCGATGGTGGGGTGCTGGTAGGCGATCGTCGCGGTGAGGGTGACGCCGAGCAGTTCCTCGATCTCGCCGCTGAGCGCGACGGCGTCGCGGGACGAGAGACCGAACTCCTCCATCGGACGATCGTCGGAGATCTGTGCCACCGGTTGCCCGGTGGCCTCGGCGATCCAGTTCCGCAGCCATTCGCGCAGCTGCGCGACGGTCATTTCAGTGTCAGCCATCAACCCACCACGCTACCCGGGAAAGAGAACAATGTTTAAACGCTATCGGGGAAGGCCTGCTGCGTGTAACCGCCGCGCAGGGTTCCCTCGATGTACGCGGCCTTGCACGCGCGACGCGCTATCTTGCCGCTCGACGTGCG
Organism: Rhodococcus sp. P14; assembly: GCF_000256505.1. Classification (NCBI taxonomy): domain Bacteria; kingdom Bacillati; phylum Actinomycetota; class Actinomycetes; order Mycobacteriales; family Nocardiaceae; genus Rhodococcus; species Rhodococcus sp. P14. The sequence continues at coordinate 15,086 of NZ_AJFC01000326.1, forward strand.
CGGAATAGACCCGGCCGGAACGAGCAGGACGTCGCGTGCGGTCACGCCGTGCCGCGCCGAGATCGCCGCCCGCACGGTATCCGCGACCGGCTGCGGATCCGCCTTGCCCGCGCCCGGCGCACGCTCGGCGACGATGACCAGCTGCTCCGAGGCATCGTCGGCGTCGAACTGCAGGCCCGAGTGCGAGTTCTCGAACACCACCTGCGGCAGCTGGTTGGCCGGCACGGCGAAGGCGGCGACGAAGCCGGGACGCAGCGCGGAGCTGGCCTCCTGCGCCGAGAACTCCAGGTCCTGCGGGTAGTGGTTACGCCCGTCCACGATGACCAGGTCCTTGACGCGGCCGGTGATGTACAGCTCGCCGTCGACGTACACGCCGTAGTCGCCGGTGCGCAGCCAGTGCGCGTCGGCAGGCGTGCCCTCGGCGTGACTGCCGTCGGTCAGGCGGTCGGCGATCGTGTTGTGGAAGGTCTCCGCGGTCTCCTGAGTTCGTCCCCAGTACCCGATGCCGATGTTCTCGCCGTGCAGCCAGATCTCCCCGACGTGCCCGTCCGGCACCTCGGCGGCGGTCTCCGCGTCGACGATCGCGGCCCACTGGCTGCGCGCGACGTAACCGCAGGAGACCTGCGCGATGGCGTTCGGCGCCTCCTTGTCGACCTTGACGATGCGGCCGGCGCCCAGCTGGTCGCGGTCGACGTAGATGACCTTGGCCTCGTCGGTGTGCCGGGTGGACGAGACGAACAGCGTCGCCTCCGCCATGCCGTACGACGGCTTGATCGCGGTCTTCGGCAGGCCGTACGGCGCGAATGCCTCGTTGAACTTGCGCATCGAGGAGGTGGTCACCGGCTCGCTGCCGTTGATCAGGCCGATCACGTTGCTCAGGTCGAGGGTCTCACCCGGCTTCGGCAGTCCTCGCGCGGCCGCGTGCTCGAACGCGAAGTTCGGCGCCGCGGCGAACGTGCCGGCGCCGTCGGAGACCGCAGCGAGTTCCTTGATCCACCGGCCCGGCCGCTGCACGAAGGCGCGGGGGCTCATGATGGTGATGTACTTGCCGCCGATCGCCGGCAGGATGATCGTGAGCAGGCCCATGTCGTGGAACAGCGGCAGCCACGTCACACCACGCGAACCCTCGTTGAGTTCGATGGAGTCGGCCATCTGGATGCAGTTGGTGAGGACACCGCGGTGGGTGATCTCGACGCCCGCGGGCACCCGGGTCGATCCGGAGGTGTACTGCAGGTAGGCGATGTCGTCGGTGCCGATCCGGGGTCGCGTCCACGACTCGGCGACGGTGTCGGGAATCGCGTCGACCGCGATGATGCGGGGGCGCTGCGCGGCGGGCAGCGGCCGGAAGAACTGCCGGACCCCGGCCGCGGAGGTGGTGGCGGTGAGGATGGCGCTGGGCGTGCAGTCGCCGAGGACGGCATGCAACCGGTCGGTGTGGCCCGGCTCGTCGGGGTCGAACAGCGGGACGGCGATGGTGCCGGCATAGATGGCCGCGAAGAAGGAGACGACGTAGTCCAGGCCCTGCGGGGCGAGGATGGCGACGCGGTCGCCGGGCTCGGTGACCTGCTGCAGCCGGGCCGCGATCGCGCGCAGGCGGACCCCGAACTGCTGCCAGGTCAGCTCGTGGACCTCACCGTCACGTTCCCGCGAGTAATCGATGTAACGGTACGCAAGATCGTCGCCGTTCTCGGCGAAATGCTGCTCGAGGTGGTCGAGCAGAGTGTTGCCGTCGGGCAACACGATCTGTCCGTTCTCATCGATGAACTCTTCGAACCCGACGCTCATTCCTTCTCCCTGTCGAAGCGATCCCACAACCACTCGACATGGTTGCGCCCCGTCCTTGTCCTCGCGCTAGCGGATCGTCGTACCTGTACAGCTCAACAGCATCCGGCCGTGCGTCTCACGAATCTGTCCATCGATCCGAAATCACGATTATGTTACAGATCCGCATCGGTCATTCCCCCGCCAACAGCGGAATCACCGGTGCGAACGCCTCCATCTGAGTGGGGAAGACCCCCACATAGGACATCCCTGTCTTCGCCCGCACGTTACGGATCTGCTCGGCGATCTCCTCGTAGGAACCGATTGCGAGATACGGCGATTCGAGGATCTCGTCCACGGTGAGCCGGACGTCCACCTCGATGTTCGGGGGGAAGCCCTGGTCGAGAGCAGCCAGTGCCATCTCGGCAGTCTGCTCCCGATCATCCGTGACGAGAATCATCGTGATGGTCCAGTTCAGCTCGATGTCATCGAACCGATCCCCCGCTGCGCGACGGATCACGTCCACCCGCTCCACAGTCTTGCCCATCGTGATCCCCGACAGCAACAAACGGCCGTCCCGATTCGTGGGCGTGGCCACCGAGATGATGTCGGCGTACTTCGCCGCCAGGGCGAGCATCTTCGGTCCCCCGCCGCCGACCGCGATGGGCGGGCGCGGGCCCTGCCGCGGACGCGGACTGCCCTTGAGGCCGTCGATGCGGTAGTGCTTGCCCTCGAAGTTGCATTCCCGGCCGCGCAGGAGCACGTCCAGGATCTGCAGGGTCTCCTCGAGCTTCTCGATCCGGACGCCGGGACGTTCGTAGGCGATGCCCGCCTTGTCGAACTCCTCCTTCATCCACCCTGCGCCGATCCCGAGCTCGAGCCGGCCGCCCGAGAGGACGTCGACGGTCGCGGCGTCCTTGGCCAGGATCGCGGGATGCCGGAAGCCGTTCGCGAGGACGGCGGTGCCGAGGCGGATCTTGTCGGTGGCGACAGCGAGCGCACCGAGAGCGGCCATGGGTCCGACCTGGTTGCCCAGGTGGTCCGGGATCATGAAGCTGTCGTAGCCGAGTTCCTCGGCCTTGCGCGCCAGCTCGACGAAGCGCCGGGCACCGCCCTCCTCGGCATTGCCCTCGCCACCCGCGGCGAAACGGAACTTCCGCGGTTGCGTGACAGCCGAGCCGTCGGTGGCGCTCATCGAACCTCTTCTCGTGTGGCAGTGGTCGCGCGTCACGCCCCGGAAGGACTTCCCGGGTCGTGACCGAAGGTCGAGTCTAAGCGCCGACCGACCAGTGAGTGTATCGGGTGGTGATCCCCGACACTACCGGCCGGTAACAACGAGGAGTGATCACTCCTCGGGAGGGGTCGGCGCCTCCTCGATCTTCTCGCTCGCCCAGTTCGCCACCCACTGCGTCGCCGTCGTACCCGAATCGTCCACGACGAAGGTGTTGTACAGCGCGTGCACGGGGTTGTTCATGTACTCGAGCAACCGCGGCGCGCTGGCGAGCCAGTTGCCGGGATTGAGCGCATTCGGCGGGGCGTCGCAGATCCCGTCCGTCGGTGCACAGATGTCCACCACCTTGTCCTCGAGCTCGCCGAATCCACCCGGCCGCGCGCCGGTCATGGTGATCCCCGGCAGACGCAATCCGTTCAGCGACAGCTCGGCGCCGACACCCGCGACGGGCGGCCCGATCGTCTCGACCGTCCCCGGATCGCGACGGCCGTCGGCGATGAGCGCCACCCCGAGCACGCGGTCCGCCGGAACAGGCCCGTCACCGGCACCGATGCGCGACGCGACGTCACCCGCGATGACCGCGCCCTGCGAGAATCCGGTCAGCACGTAATTGGTCAGCGGGCACTCGGCGAACCGTCGCTCGAGGATGTCCTCGGTCGCCGCGGTGCCGGCCGTGCGGCTGTTGTTGTAGGACTGCTGACCGTCCGGCGGGAGCGCCACCGGATTCGAGAACTGGGCCACGTACGGAACGGTGTACACATCGGCACGCTGCGCGTCGAAGCGCTCCTGCAGCGGACGCGTGACGTTCAGCATCAGCGAGAGCGGATTGAACGTCGGGTTGTACGGATCGTCCCAGGCGGCCGACTCCCACGTGCCCGGCACCGCCACCACCTGGACGTCGGGGCACGAGGCCGGCTGCGCCTGGGGCTTCTCGGGCCCGAGCGGCCCCGGCGGCCCCGGCACCGGGAGCCGGCCCGCGAGGATGTACCACATCGCGAGCACGGCCGCCAGGACGACCAGGATCCCGAGTACGAGGATTCCCCGCCTCCGGCGTCGTTGCTTCGCTCGGGCCGTCATGGTTGCTGCTCCTAGCAGAAGGTGTCGCGGGCGACGGTGATGTAGACGTCGGCGGTCGTCGCGGCGTCGGCGTCGGAGATCTCCTTGCCGGCGGCCGTGGCCTCGCTGCCCACTGCGGCGGTGACGATCGTCTTGATCTCCTCGGGCGAGCTGCCCTGTGCGGTCGCGGCGCAGATGTAGTTGGCCGTGTTGATGGCGATACTGCCGTCGGCGGCGGGTTCCACGCCCCGCTCGCGCAACCCGTCCAGGAACGCCTGGCCGCGGTCGTCCACCGGCACCTCGGCCGGGCCCGGGAATCCGGGTTCGGTCTCCGGCTGCGCCGGGGGTGCGGTGGCGGCCTCGCCCGGACTGGTGGTGGCCGCGCCCTCGGGAGCGGTCGTCGTCGCCTTGGCGGCGGTGGTCTCGGCGGCGGATGTCGAGGTGGTCGCCGACACGGACGTCGACGGGGTGTTCGTCGCCGTGGAATCGTCGCTTCCGCAGGCGCCCAGGAGGGCGGTGGCGGCGAGCGCCGCGGCGCCGGCGCCCAGGACGCGGGTCAGGCTCGAACGGGTCCGTGCAGGCATGTGGTGGTGTCCTCGCATCCAATCGTCGGAAATGGGCAGTGCCCAGGCTACAGATGCGAACCGGGCGGTGACCGCGACCCGTGCGTCGCGGTCACCGCCCGATCCGGTGGTTGCGGGCCGCCGCGGCGGCACCGGAACTGCGGGTGACGATCCTAGGGGCGGACGGTGGCCACGTTGTCGACCACCGTGACGAATCCACCCTGGAAGTTCTGCTGGACACCGCCGGGGATGGGGAACTCGTCGCCGACGGGGAAACCGAGGCGACCGTTCTCGTATCCGGCGCTCTTCCATGCGTCGAACACAGGCCCGGTCCGAACGGACCAGGCGCCGCTGAGCGGACTCCAGTAGATGTTGCCGCCCTCGAACTCGTTGAACCGGCCGCCGTCCTTGACGGGGATCTCGCTGGTCTTCGGGAATCCGAGCCAGCTGTTCTCGTAGCCGAGTTCGGCGTACTTGCCCATGATCATCCCCTGCACGGCGTGGGCGCCGAGCGGCTCGGTCCAGTAGAGGGCGCCGATCTCGAAGCCCTGCACCCCTCCGGGCTTGTTCGGGGTGGCCACCTCGTCGGCCCCCGGGTAGCCGAGCGGACCGCCCTCCCAGCCCCGGCGCGCCCACTCGTCACGGATGGCGCCGCGCACGGCGTGCGCCCCGGTCTGCGGGGTCCAGTAGATCGAGCCGTGCTGGAAGTGGTTGAACCGGCCGCGGCCGTCGGGGGTGCCACGTTCCTCGGTGGTCGGGTAGCCGAGCGGACCGGCCGGCCCCCCGGCGGCCTGGTAGGCCCCGCCGACGGCACCCGCCACCGGGCGGGCGCCGCCCTCGGTGGAGGAGAAGATCCGGCCGAAGCGGAAGTCCTGGACGCGCCCGCCCGCGACGGCGTACTCCGGTGTGAGGCAGTCGCCGATCCACGGGGCGGCGGCGTCGCCGATCGCGCCGGATGCGCTGCAGTTCGGCTTCGTGACCTCCACGCCGAGGGCGTTGGCGAGCTGCGGCCACAGCTGGTGCAGCTCGAATTCCCAGTACGGCCACGAATGGGTGCCCGACGGCCGGTAGACCACCTGCGCGGGGATGCCGACCTTGTTCAGTTTGGTGGCGAACGCCTGCGAGGTGAGCCGCGACAGGATCTCGAGGCCCATGCCGGCATAGTTCGTGCTCACGCCCGGGACACCCGACGGCTGGTCGTACGGTCCGGTGCTGCCGCTGCCGCTCGAGACGTACAGGCTCACGCCCTCGAGCTTGTCCGCGAGCAGGTAGGGATCGTGGGCGGCCCACTGCTCGCCGCCGGGGGTACCCCACATGGCCGACGAGTCGAAGCCGCCGGCGTCCTGCATCGCGTACTGGATCGCCTGCGGCATGCCGAGGGTCGTGGTGGTCAGGATGCCGGAGAGCGACCCCGCGAACTTGAAGAAGCCGGGGTTGCGCGCAGGCAGGAACATCGCGGCGGTGCCGCCCATCGACAGGCCGACGACGCCGCGCTCCTTCGTGGTGCGCCAGTTGCCCTCGAGGATCGGGGGAAGTTCCTTGGTGAGGAACGTCTCCCACTGGTAGTTGCGCCCGTTGTTCTGGTCCACCCAGTCGGCGTAGAAGCTGGACTGTCCGCCCACCGGCAGCACGACGTTGACGTTCTTGTCCGCGAAGAAGGCCTCGGCGTCCGTCTCGATCGTCCAGCCGTTCTCGTCGTCGCGGGCGCGCAGGCCGTCGAGCATGTAGACGGCGGGGAACCGCGCTTCCGGTTCGATGTTCCAGTCCCGGGCCAGCAGCAACTGCACCTGGATGGGCGTGCCCATCGCCGGCGAGTTCACCCACAGGGCCACGCGCCGGTCGGTCAGCCAGTCCACCCGCTGCACCGTCACCCCGGACGGGGCCTGCGCGGCGGTGGGCTCGCTGCGGTCCACCGGCACCGCGTACGCGGCACCGACGGCGAGGGTTCCGGCGACGAGCGGGGCGACGAGGGCTGCGGCGACCGCCCCGAGGACCCGCCGGCTCCGTCGTGCGGGCGGCACCGGCTGCCGGGCGCGCACGGTTCGACGTCCGCCAAGCACAGTTCGCATCGGCATCGCTCACTTTCTGCGTTGCTGGGGCGTCGACGGGCGACCGGGCCCCGCGTCTCGAAGACTGTTTCTACACGTGAACGGGCGCCGGGTGGGGGTGCCGCGCTGTGACGGCTGTGGTTTTTGTCAACTATCCGGGGTTTTTGTCAACTGTCCGGGGTTTTTGTCAACTGTCCGGGGTTTTTGTCAACTATCCGGGAAACGGCGCATGCCGCCCCTCGTCCCTCTCGGGTCGTGGGGCGGCATGCGGACCGTCAGTGTGTGCCGGGTGGTTCGGCGCGATCAGTAGGCGTTCAGTGCCTCGAGGATCTGGGGACGAGCCTTCCACAGCTCCTCTTCCCAGTACTTCCAGGAGTGCGTGCCGCGCGCCGGGAAGTCGAAGCGGGCCTGGATGCCGAGGGTGGCCAGCTTGATCTGGAAGGCACGGGTCTGGGCGAGGGCGAGCGCCTCGAGGCCCATGGCGTTGGCGGTGTTGTAGACACCCACCAGGCCCTGCGGGTTGTCGTGCTGACCGGGCAGGCCGCTGGCCGCCGAGATGTACATCGACAGGCCGGCGAGCTTCGGCGCGAACACGAACGGATCGTTGCGCAGCCAGGCCGGGCTCCACGGCGGGCCCCACATGGAGTCGACGTTGAAGCGGCCGGCGTCGAGCATCGCGACGCGGATGGCCTCACGCATGCCGGGAGCCGACAGGTTCAGGTATCCGGAGAGCGACGACGCGAACTTGAACTGGTCGCGGTGGTAGGCGGCCAGGGTCAGCGCGGCGCTACCGCCCATCGACAGGCCCAGGATGCCGTTGTTGCTGCGGGAGACGCCGCGGGTGGCGAGGTAGTCCGGCAGGTTCTCGGTCAGGAACGTCTCCCACTTGTAGGTGACGTCCTGGCCGTTGAGGTTGCTGGGCGCGTACCAGTCGGTGTAGAAGCTCGACTGGCCGCCGACCGGCATCACCAGGGTGACGTTGTCGTTGGCGAACTGGTCGCGCGCGTTGGTCTCGAAGCTCCACGCGTTCGCGTCGTCCCGGGCGCGCAGGCCGTCGAGCAGGTACAGCGCCGCGTCACCGCCGCGGGCGGCCCACTGGATCTGCACCTTGATCGGGCCCATGTCGGAGTCGACGAAGACTTCCTCGAACCCACCGGCCGGTGCCCGGTGCGAGATCGGGGTGGCGGCTGCGGGAGCGGCGAGCGCGGCGGTGCTTCCGGCGACGCCGGCGGCAACCGGCAGAACGAGGGCTGCGGCGCCCACGCCGAGCACGCGCCTGCGGAGGCGCTGCGACAACCTCGGGACAAAACGCATGAACAATGCTCTCTTTCTCGATCTGCGGCGTCCGCGTGCGCGTCCCCCGTCGGATACCGGCGGCGACGACCGAGCGGGCCGTCACAAGTCACACTGCGGTCAAGACTGTAAAGGACACCGTGGGCTCTGACAAACCCTTGGTAACCCAGGTCGACGAACCGTGTGTCGGCTTCGATATCGGCCCACACTGCCGATGCGTTACTCGTCCGTTATCGGCTGTGATCATACCGAGATAATTCCGGCGGTCTACTCCGGGCCGCCCGGAACGAAACGACGCCGGTGTGATTCGCAGCCCGGACGCCCGCGTTCAGCCCCCGTCACGTGGGGGCGGAAGCTCGAGGCCGCAGCGCTGGATCTCGTATTTCGGCACCCGGTCGAGTCGATAGTCCGCATATTCGAACGAATTGCGAAGATTTCGCTTGAACAGCGGCCAGGTCAATTCCGCGCGGGAGGACGCGAGCAGTTCCTGCGTCTGCGGACACGTCAGCGCCACCTGCGCCTGCGCCACCCAGTCCTCGTCCAGGTAGGCGGGCAGCCACGGGTGCACATCCACCATCCCCGTGTCGGCGACGACCCAGTCGGAGTAGAGCAGCTTGTCGTGCCCGATGCGCCCGTCCTCGAGCCGCTCGGTGTGCGCCGCCAACGGGTATGCGAGCCCCATCTGATCGAGCACCTGCACGTCGAGCCCGACGTTCATGCTGGTCATGCCGAGGTTGAGGAAGTACACGGTGTGGCCGGCACCGCCCGGCGGTACCGGTTCCGGCGGCGGGACGACGTCCCAGGCGTCGAACGACGGTGTCGGCAGCAGCAGGCCGCCGTCGGGGGTGTTCGAGATCGCCTCGACCATCGCCCGCATGCGCGGATAGTCGAGGTAGTCCTCGGCCCGGACGGGATGCAGATGGCCGGTGTTGAGGGCGTAGAACGCCCGCTCGTCGACGATCCCGGAACGGCCCACCACCGCCCCCTCGGGCATTCCGGTGGTGTTCGCCGCGATCGCCGACCACACCACCACACCGAGCCACAACGCGCCTGCCGCACCCGCGACGGCCGTCGTGCGAGTGCGGCCGATCTCGGTGGGAACACGCAACGGAATCACGGCGACGGGAACGAGCAGACAGAACAGCGGCGGTAGCAGCACCCGGCCGTGCATGAAATCACCGCCGACACGAAGGGCGTAGAGCGTGAGCAACACCCCGGCGCCGAGCATGAAGACGACCACGGCGGACGGAGTGCGCAACGCCCGCTGCGCGCGGACCGCGAACGAGGCTTCCGTGTGACGGATTTCACGTTTCGACGCACCCGGTGCGAGCGGTGTCCGGTCGCGCCACGCGAGCGCGGCACCGAGCAGCAGCAACAGCAACGGCAGCCACAACAGGTACGGGCTCACCAGGTTCCCGAGATACTCGAAGCCCTGCGACCACTTCGCGCCGCCCGCATCCTTGGCCACCGCAGTGTTCGGGTAGGGCAGCCCGTAGTAGCCCATCCGCCAGATCTGATAGGCCACCGGCACGGCACCGGCCACCGCCACCATCGCGATCCGCACCCGCCACGTGAGGCCCGCGGCGAGGAAGAGCATGAGCAGGGCCGGAAGCGCGAGAAGTGCCAGTTCGGGACGCACGAGCGGGCCGAGGCCGGCCACGAACGCCGTCGCCAGCACCGACGGCGCCGACGGGGTCCCCGGCGCCGTCGCCCACCGCACGAGCAGCAGCCACAACAGGGCGATCCAGCAGATCACCAGCCCGCTCTCGAGGCCGGAGGTGGCGAAGTCCCGCGCCGGGGGCACCGCGATGTAGACGAACATGCCGGCGGGCACCAGCAGGAAGGTGGCGCCGCCGCCGCCCCGCAGCCGCCACCGGTACAGCCGGCCCGTGCCGAGCATCGCCAGCACCACCGCCGCGGTCGACAGCACGAGCGCCGTGGCCAGGACCACGTACTCGAGCCGCACCCCGGTGAGCCAGCCCATCGCGTACACGAGATACGTCCACAGGGTGGACGTGTTCGCCTCCACGCGGTCGCCGGCGTTGAACACCGGGCCGTTGCCGGCCAGCAGATTGCGCACGGTGCGCAGCACGATGAGGCCGTCGTCGGCGATCCAGCGGCGCTCCCACGCGCCCCAGAACATCAGCAGGGCCGCCAGCGCGACTCCACCGGAGAACACCGCGGTCGGCACCCACGGCCGCATGCCGTCCCGACGGGCCGGCCGGGCCCGGCGGGCCGGGGTGCCGAGATCCTCGTCGAGGTCAGAAGAGGTAGACAGCACCGCCGACCGCCCCGATCCAGGCCACCGCGAGGAGTTGCAGCACCCGGTCCTTCAGGGCGATCTCCTCCGGTTCGCCGGCCTCCCCGCCGTCCACGTCGACCGCGTACCGCAGGATCGCGATCACGAACGGAACCATCGAGATCGCGAACCAGTTGGTGTCGTTGGCCTGGTCGCGTTCGAACGCCCACAGGCCGTAGCAGATGACGACCGCCGTCGCCGACAACGTCCACACGAACCGCAGGTAGGTGCCCGTGTAGTACTCGAGCGACTTGCGGATCTTCGCGCCCGTCCGCTCCGCGAGACGCAGCTCCGCGTACCGCTTGCCCGCCGCCATGAACAGCGAACCGAACGCCATGATCAGCAGGAACCACTGCGACAGGAGGATCTCCGCGGCCACACCACCGGCGATCGCGCGGAGGAGGAACCCGGACGAGACGATGGCGATGTCCAGCACCGGCTGGTGCTTGAGCCCGAAGCAGTAGGCCAGCTGGACGGTGATGTAGACGGCCATCACCACCGCGAGCTGCCAGTTCGCCAGGAACGACAGGCCGATCGAGCCGACCAGCAGCACCACCGCCATGCCGTAGGCCAGGTTCACCGGCAGCACGCCGGCGGCGATCGGCCGGAACCGCTTGGTCGGGTGGGCGCGGTCGGCCTCGACGTCCATCGCGTCGTTGACCAGGTAGATGCCCGAGGCGGCCATGCAGAACACCACGAAGGCCAGGGCGACCGGGATCAGGACGTCCACCTCGGTCGCCGAGCCGGCCGCGAGCGGCGCCGCCAGCACCAGCACGTTCTTCACCCACTGCCGGGGGCGGACCGCCTTGACGATGCCCTCGGCCAGATTCTTCGGAGGTGCCGCGACGGCTACCGGTTCCTCGCTCATCTCTCTCCAAACTTCTTCTCGGCCCGCACGACGGCCGCGGCGGACGCGGCGCCGAGCGCAGCCCCCGCCAGCACGTCCGTCGGATAGTGGACTCCGAGCACGAGGCGGGACAGCAACATCGGCGGGGCCCACACC
>NZ_AJFC01000327.1:0-11554 GCF_000256505.1 Rhodococcus sp. P14
CCCGGTCAGCCGGCCGAGCAGCACGGCAGCGGCCGTCGTCGAGGTGGCGTGCGAGGACGGGAAGCTGAGCCGGCTCGGCGTGGACACGTTGACCTGGACGGTGGGGTCCACGGGCCGCGGCCGCCGCACCACCCGCTTGACCACGATGGACGCGGCGTGCGCACCGACGGCGCCGACCGCGACACCGGCCCAGCGGCGCCGGCGCGGGCGGTCGACCAGTGCCCCGACACCGCCGATCACCGCCCAGCCGAAGGCGTGCTCACCGAAGTGCGACAACCCCCGAGCCGCCGCGAGCGCCCCGGGACGCGAACCGACCGTGGACTGCACGGCCTGCAGCACCTGGATCTCGGCCTCGGTGGTCGGCCATTCACGATTCGAAGACACGCTCCCACTCCTCCTTGCTCGTCAGGGCGGGAACCGCGGCCTGGTACTCGTCCTTCAACTCGGGGAACCTGCGGGCAAGCTCCCGGCGCAGCCGCACAGCCTCGGACAACAACGCCTGCGCCTGCCGTGGGTCGCGCTTACGGTAGACGACGCCGCGCCCGTCCGCGGTGGTCACGGTCACACCGTCGACCTGCGAGAGCAGGAACCAGCGGGCGTCGAGGGTGGGCACGTTCAGCTGCGGGCGCTCGTGGTGTTCCGGATGCGCCGGCCGCACGTTGTGCACCAGGCCCTTGGCGAGCCGCACCATCTTGCCGACGGCGCCGCGCGGCTCGCCGACCGCCCCGACCTCGGCACCCGACGGCAGCGGCAGCTCGGTCGACGACGGCAGCACCACGGCGTCGGAGAACCGCCTGCGCAGCGCGTGCACCTCCCCGAGCGCGGTGGGCAGCAGTTCGAACAGACGGTCCGGGCCGGCCAGGAAGTCCTCGATCGCCTTGTTCTGGATCGCCACCGTCGAGTATTCGAGGCACAGCAGGTGCTTGAGCGTGGCCTTGACGGTGTCGAGGACCAGGCCACGTCCGTCGCCCGGCATGTGCAGTGCCGCCACGACGAGACGGTTGCGCAGGTGGAAGTACGCCTGCCAGTCGATGGCGTCGTCCTTGTCGCTCCAGGCCATGTGCCAGATCGCGACGCCCGGCATGGTGACGGTCGGGTAGCCGGCGGCACGCGCCCGCAGCCCGTACTCGGCGTCGTCCCACTTGATGAACAGCGGCAGCGGCTGACCGATCTCCTCGGCCACCTGCCGCGGGATCATGCACATCCACCAGCCGTTGTAGTCGACGTCGATGCGCCGGTGCAGCAGCTTCGACTGCTCGCGGTCGCGCAGCGGCTTGGTGGAGAAGTCGTGGTCGTACTCGACGTTCGGCGCCGCCGTCCACATGAAGTTCGCCCGGTCGATCACCTCGCCCATCGTGTGCAGGTGGCTGCGTTCCTGGAGGTTGAGCATCTGACCGCCGACGAGCATCGGGCTCTTGGCGAACCGGGACAACGCGAGAGCGCGCAGGATCGAGTCGGGCTCGAGTTCGATGTCGTCGTCCATGAACAGGATGTACGGGCAGTCGGTCGTCTTCAGCGCCTCGTACATGATGCGGCTGTAACCGCCCGAGCCGCCGAGGTTGCCCTGGTTGTGGATGGCGAGCCGGTTGCCGAGCGCGGCCGCCGCCTCGGTGAAGCCGGGCTCGTCCCGAACCTTGCGGGTGCCCTGGTCCGGAATGATCACGGCGTCGACGACGTCGAGGACCAGCGGATCGGAGGCGAGGGCGACGAGGGCCTTCACGCAGTCCGTCGGGCGGTTGAAGGTGGGGATGCCCACGGCGACGGAGGCCTCGCCGGGCGCCTCGACCGGCGCGTACCACCCCGCCGAGCGCAACGTGACGTCGGAGTCGGTGGTGATGTCGAACCAGATCCAGCCGCCGTCCTCGAAGGGGCCGAGGTCGATCTCGAACTCGACCGTCGCGGCGTCGTGCGCGGCGGAGAACTCGCGGCCCTCGACGTGGATGCGGCTCGAGTCGGCCTTCGAGCGGTACACGTCGGCCCGGCCGTGCCCGGTGAGTTCGAGTCGCAGCACCACGGAGGTGAGGGTGCTCCAGCGTCGCCAGTAGCTCGCCGGGAAGGCGTTGAAGTAGGTGCACATCGACACCTCGGACTCGGCGCCGATGTTCAGCGACGTCCGGCCGACGGCGTGGGCGCGCCGCGCGTTGGTGGGCGATTCCTCCAGGTAGAGGGTGCGCACGTCGAGCGGTTCACCCGGACGCGGCAGGATCACCCGCTGCAGCAGCGCCTTGCCGAGCCGCTCGTCCACGGGTGCGTCGGGCTCGACGAGCAGGTGCCGGGCGCTCACGAGGCGTCCCCCGCCAGCGGGGTGCCCGAATCGAAGTACGGCGCGAGGGCGTTGTCGAACATGCTCAGGGCGCTCGCGATGGCCATGTGCATGTCGAGGTACTGGTAGGTGCCGAGCCGGCCGCCGAACAGCACCTTGTTCTCCGTGGCCTCCCGCTTGGCCCGCTCCCGGTAGGCCGTCAGCTTGGCGCGGTCCTCCGGGGTGTTGATCGGGTAGTACGGCTCGTCGTCGTTACCGGCGAAGCGCGAGTACTCGCGCATGATCACGGTCTTGTCGGCGGGGTAGCTGTCCCGCTCGGGGTGGAAGTGCCGGAACTCGTGGATGCGGGTGTAGGGCACGTCGGCGTCGTTGTAGTTCATCACCGGGGTGCCCTGGAAGTCCGCGGTGGGCAGCACCTCGGTCTCGAAGTCGAGGGTGCGCCAGCCGAGCCGGCCCTCGGAGTAGTCGAAGTAGCGGTCGAGCGGGCCGGTGTAGACCACCGGGGCCTCGGGGCTCGCGGCGCGGATCTCGTCGCGCACCTCGAACCAGTCGGTGTCGAGCCGCACCTCGATCTTCTCGTCCTTCGCCATGTTCTCGAGCCACGCGGTGTAGCCGTCGGCGGGCAGGCCCTCGTAGGTGTCGTTGAAGTACCGGTTGTCGAAGGTGTAGCGGACCGGCAACCGGGTGATGTTGCCGGCGGGCAGTTCCTTCGGGTCGGTCTGCCACTGCTTGGCGGTGTAGTCGCGCACGAACGCCTCGTAGAGCGGCCGGCCGATCAGGGAGATGGCCTTCTCCTCGAGGTTCTGCGCCTGTGCGGTGTCGATCTCGGCGGCCTGCTCCCTGATCAGGGCCCGGGCTTCCTCCGGGCTGAAGTACCGGCCGAAGAACTGGGACACCAGCCCCAGCCCCATGGGGAACTGGTAGGCCTGTCCCTTGTGCATCGCGAACACGCGGTGCTGGTAGTTCGTGAAGTCGGTGAACCGGTTCACGTAGTCCCACACCCGCTTGTTGGAGGTGTGGAACAGGTGGGCACCGTACTTGTGGATCTCGATGCCCGTCTCGGGTTCGGGCTCGGAGTAGGCGTTGCCGCCGAGGTGGTGGCGGCGCTCGACGACGAGCACGCGTTTGCCGAGTTGCGTGGCGGCACGCTCGGCGATCGTCAGTCCGAAGAACCCGGAGCCGACGACGATCAGGTCGTACTCACCGGTGGCAGGCTGGGGCGAGGGTGCAGCGGTCACGGAAGACCAGGGTAGGCGACCCGCGCGCCCGTGCGCGTTTCCGGTAGCGGGAGCGACCGGAAACACACACGGGTCAGGCGAGGTGGGCCCGCAGGGCAGACCGGACGAACGTCGCACCGTCCGGGCCGCCGTAGTTCGCGGCGAACCGCTCGTCGGCGACGTACATGTCGGCCAGGCCCAGGACGTAGTCCCGGTTCGGCTGCGCCCCGTACCCGGGGGTGCCGGGGATGCTGCCGAGCCACGCGATGTGGCGACGGGCCAGGTCCTGTCCTTCCGGGCCGGCGGGGTCGAGGCCGGCGGCCGCGGCGGCCGTCCAGTCCGCGCCCAGGCGGGCGGCGACGGTCTTCCAGTCCGCCCGCTCGTCGTCGCTCATGCCCCGCCACCAGCGGTCGCTGCTCTCGTAGGCGTCCTCGCCCCAGCGTTCGATCACCTCGTCGCGGTACTGCGTGTGGTCGACCCCGTCGAACACTTCGTCCGCCATCAGTTCCTCACCTCTCTCTGTTCTGCGGATGGTGGTGCGCACCGACTCGATCTGCCGGGCCAGCCGCCGCTGCTCGTGCTCGAGCAGTTCCAGGTGCACGCGCAGCGCCGCGGTGGCGTCGCGGTGTCCCTCGAGCACCTCCGCGATGGCGGGCAGGCTCAGGCCCAGGTCACGCAGCAGCAGGATGCGCTGCAGCCGGACCAGGGCGTCGGCGTCGTAGAACCGCATGCCGCCCGGGCCGGTGCGGCTGGGCTCGAGCACGCCGACGTCGCCGTAGTGACGCAGCGTGCGGCTGGTGACTCCGGCCGCGCGGGCCAGTTCCTGGATGGACCATTCGCCCTTCATTCGCGGGCCTCTCTCGTCGGGTATCCCCAGGATGCGTCTTGACGCTGCGTCAACGTCAAGCGCGTTCGGGTCCCGTTCGTCCGGATCCCCGCCTACGGTTTCCCTGATGCTCCGGCCGGAAGGAAAGACGGTATGACGCTGATCAGCGGACTGCCCGCCCACCCCCTGCTCGTGCACGGGGTCGTCGTTCTGGTGCCCCTGGTGTCGCTGGGACTGGTCCTGTGCGCGCTGTGGCCGGCCGCGCGGCGACGCCTGCTGTGGCCGGTCGTGGTGCTCGCGGCCGCGGCGCTGGTCCTGACCCCGATCACCGCCGAGACCGGCGAGCAGCTCGCCGGTGTCCTGGGCCCGTCCCCGCTGATCGAGACGCACGAGGAACTCGGCGAGACGATGACCCTCGTCGTCGCGCTGTTGTTCGCCGCGACGATGCTGCTCGCGGGTGCGCACGTGCTGCGCGGCCGCGACGACGGCGGCGGGCGACGAGCCCTGATCGTCGTCGCGGCCGTGCTGGCCGTCGTCGCCGCGGTGGGTGCGACGGTGCAGACCGTCCGGGTCGGCGAGTCCGGCGCCGAGGCCGTGTGGACCGGACGGCTGCCGTAGCGACAGTGCGTCAGACCGCTGCCGGCGCCGCTGCGTCCGGCGCCGCTGCGTCCGGCGCCGCTGCGTCCGGGGCCGCGACCGGGGTGCGTGCCGGTCGCAGCAGCAACAGCGCCACCGCGGCCAGGACGACCACGCCGGCGACGGCGAAGTACAGCTGCGCCGGTGACCAGCCCGCGTCGAGCAGCATGCCCGCGGCGGTGGGGGCGAGGATCGCGCCGGCGCGGCCGACGCCGATGGCCCAGCCGACGCCGGTGCTGCGCACCCGCGGGCCGTAGAGGGACGGGGCGAGGGTGTACAGACCGGCGATGCAGCCGTTGATCAGACCGCCGATCACGATTCCCAGCGCGAACGCGACGGCGAGCACCGAGATCGAGGCGAGGAACACGGCCATGGCCGCAGCCGACAGGCCGGTGAAGGTGATCAGGACGGACCGAGTCGACCACCGGCTGGCCAGGACGCCGAACAGCACGGAGCCGACCGTGCCGCCGAGGGTGAGCATCATGCCGGCGGTCGCGCTCTGATCCTTGGTCAGGCCGGCCGTCTCGAGCAGCGACGGGGTCCAGGAATTGACGAAGTAGAAGCCGAACATGGTGGTGAAGAACGCCGCCCACAGCAGGAGGGTTGGACGGGCGCGGCTTCCGGTGAAGAGGTCCGCGATGCGGCCGGCCCCCGCCCCGGCGTCGCGGCTGGAGCCGTCGAGCGAGTGGATCGGGTCCTGGCCGATACGACGGGCGATCCGGTTGATCGACGCGAGGTCGCCGTCTCGGCCGCGGGCGCCGAGGAATTCGATCGATTCCGGCAGCAGCGCGGCCAGCAGCACCAGCACCGTTCCGGTCAGCACCGCACCGACGACGAACACTGCCCGCCAACCGTATTCGGTCTGCAGGCCCACCGCGGCCAATCCGCCGAGTGTGGCGCCGACGCCGTACCCGGCGGTGTAGATGCTGATGGCCAGGCCGCGCCACCGCGCCGAGGAGTATTCGCTGGCGATGACGGTGGTGCAGGCGAGCACTCCGCCGATGCCGAGACCGGTGAGCACACGCCAGGTACCGAGCTGCCATGCCGATCCTGCGGTGGCGGACAGCGCCATTCCGGCGGTGGCGAGTGCGACCGACAGGAGGATGAGCGGCCGGCGGCCGATCCGGTCGGCGACCGGGGCGAGGGTGACCGCGCCCACGGCCATGCCGATCAACCCGGCGCTGAGGAGCACACCGATCGCCGAGCCGCCGAGCGCGAAGTCGGCGCCGATGCTCTTGGCCGTGAAGGCCAGGGCCATGACGTCGTAGCCGTCGAGGATGTTGAGCACTACACACAGGGCGACGATCAGCCACTGGTAGGGGCGCATCGGCGACGTGTCGATGCGAGCACGAAGGTCCATGCCGAATTCCTTTGAGGGAGGGTGTATCCGATGACCAGGCCGTCAGCGGACGGCGAGGGTGACGGTGCCGGGCACGGCGGGGGCGCCGGGACGGCGCACCACTCGCGACACGCAGGCACACAACTTCGTCGCGGCCGCCTTCTGCTCTTCGCTGTAGAAGACGTCACGATGGTCGACGGCGCCGTCGACCGCGGCGATGCCGACCTGGCACAGACCGCATTCGCCCTTGCGGCAGTCGAACATCATGTCGACGCCGGCGCGTTCGAGTGCGTCGAGCAGGGACTCGTCGGTTCCGACGGTGGTTTCGACGCCGAGGTCGGGAACCTTGACGACGAACTCCTCGGCGTCGAACCAGCCGCTGTTGCCGAAGGTTTCGTACCGGAGGTTCGGCAGGGGCAGCTCGCGGTCCGTCCAGGCGCGACGGACCGCGTCCATCAGCCGGATCGGCCCGCACATGTACAACTCGGTGTGCGCATCGACGCCGTCGACCAGGGTGCCGACGTCGAGGCCGGTGCCTTCGTCGTCTAGGTGCAGTTCGAGCCGGTCTCCGTGGAGCGCGGCCAGTTCGGAGAGGAAGGCCGCCGCCGAGCGGGTGCGGGCGACGTAGACGAGACGGTAGTCGGCGCCGACCCGCTTCAGCGCCGTGCCCATCGCGGAGATCGCCGTGATGCCGATACCACCGGCGAGCAGGACGTAGCGCCGCGCGCCGATCCGCAAGGGGAAGTTCTGCAGCGGTGCGGTGACGTCGAGTTCGTCACCGGGGCGCAGCGCGTGCATGAATCGCGATCCGCCCCGCGAGGTCGGGGACAGGTGCACACCGAGGGTGACGGTCCGGCCGTCGGCGCCGGCGGAGACGACGGTGCCGGCGGTGCCGGTGGAGACGACGGAGTAGGACCGCACCTCGCCGGTGTCGAGGCGCACGTCGACGTGGGATCCCGGTTCCGCTCGGACCGGTGTGTCGAGGGCGAGGACGATCCGGGCGATCGCGTCGGCCGCAGGGTCGGTCGAGACGACACGGCCGCGCTGCCAGGAGGGCTGGTTGAAGGCACTCATCTCAGCGCACCGCCTCGGGGATCGAGGTGCCGGCGGCGACGATCCGTTCGGCCTCGATCATGCGCTGGATGATCCTGCGCACCCACATGCCGCCGGCGTCGATGTTGAGGTTGTAGAACTCGTGGCCGGGGTTCGCCTCGATCGCCTTCTGCTGGGCGGTGAGCATCGCCTCGTCCTCCCCGAAGACTCCGTGGACGCCGTCGCGGGTCTGGGTGGTGATCAGCTGGCTGTCGAGGCAGTAGTTGCGCATGAACGCCCAGAAGTAGAGCGCGGTCTTCTCGTCGACCGGGGAGATGGTGTTCATCACGAATCCGTTGACGCCCTGGCTGCGGTCCCCCTCGGGGGCGCCGGTGCCGGCCTTGGCGACACCGACGTCGATGCGGATGGTCGACGGCGCCTGGAACTCGATGATCTGCCAGCGGTCGACCTTGCCGCTGAAGCCGGGGAACTTGTCGCGCATGTTCTTCTGCCAGAACGGGGGCGCGTCGATGTCGAGCATCCACCGGGTGACGGTGACGGTGCGGTCGTCGTGGGTGACGGTGAAATCGGACTCGCTGAGTTCGTCCTGCCCGATCGACGACGAGTGCACGAACTCCTCGTGGGTGAGGTCCATGAGGTTGTCGAGCACGAGCTGGTAGTTGGCCTGCACGTCGATGGTGCGTCCGTCGCCGGCCCAGTCGGGTGAATCCATCTGGAACATGTCGGGGATGGTGTCGGGGTCGGCGAGCATCGGATCCCCGGGCCACACCCACACGAAGCGGTGCCGCTCGACGACCGGGTACGAGGCCACCATCGCGGACGGGTTGATCGTCTGCTGGGCGGGCATGTGGGTGCACCGGCCGGCGGAGTTGAACTGCAGGCCGTGGTAGGGGCACCGGATTCCGTCGGCGCCGACGAGGGTGCCCATCGAGAGCGGGGCGAGGCGGTGCCAGCACGCGTCGGCGAGGGCCACCGGCCGGCCGTCCTCGGTGCGGTAGAGCGCGAGCGGCTTGCCCGCGATGGTGCGGGCCAGGATCTCGCGTCTGCCGACCTCGTGGTCCCAGGCCGCGACGTACCAGGCGTCGAGCGGGTAGGCCATGTTCTTCGCGGTCGCCCCGGCGGGCCCCAGATCGGTCATGTCGTTCCTTCGGGAAGATCGGCGAGACTACCTATCGACATAGATAGTCGGTGACGTGAACCACACACTAACTATCGATATAGTGGTTGGCAAGACCGGTCCCCGAAACGAGAGGTGAGGACGAGATGAGCCTCCGCTATGCCCTGCTGGCGCTGCTCACGGCCGAACCCCTCACCGGGTACGACGCCGCCAAACGCTTCGGCGGCTCCGTCGGTTTCGTCTGGCACGCCCCCGACTCGCAGATCTATCCCGAACTCCGCCGGATGGAGAAGGAAGGCCTGATCGAAGGCGAGCAGGTCCGCTGGGGGCCGAACAGCACCAAGACCCGCTACTCGATCACCGACGACGGCATCCGCGCCTTCCGGGACTGGATGAACGCCCCGGTGGACTACGGGCCGATCCGCGACGCCCCGCACATGCGAGCGGCCTACTTCGAGTGGGCCGACCCCGACCGCGTCCGCGAGAACCTACAGCGGCACATCGACTACTACACCGAACAGCGGGCCCGATGGGCCGCGATGCGCGCCTCGATCCTCGACGCCTCCCACCCCACCATCGCCACCCGCATCGAGAAATACCCCGCGCAGGAACACGAACGGATCATCGCCTACAAGGCATTCGCCTACCAGGGACTCGTCGACCGTGCGACCGCCGAGATCGAATGGGCGCGCGACGGCCTGGATCTCGTGGACAAGCTGTCCCCTCCGTCGCCCTGATCCCGGCCACGGCGGAACGTCGCGGGGTGCAGGCACCGCCGCGGATGCGACGCCTGCGGCGATCGGGAGGTTCCGCGGGCGTTCACCGCGGCGCCCGGCGTCGTTGGCGCGCCCGTCGCCGCGGTCCGGCTCACTGAGACCGGTGCGCATCGTTCAGCTCGCCAACTTCTACGGGCCCCGGTCCGGCGGCCTGCGCACCGCCCTGCACCAGTGGGGCGGCGGGTACGTCGCGCGCGGGCACGACGTCGCACTGGTGGTGCCCGGCGCCCGGCGCGGCGAGGAACTGCTCGGGAACGGGGTCCTGCGGATCACCGTTCCGGCGCCGGTCGTGCCGTGGACCGGCGGATACCGGGTGGCCGACCCGCGACGCGTCGCGGACGTGCTGCGCGGCCTGCGGCCCGACGCGGTGGAGGTGTCGGACCGGCTGACCCTGCGCGGGTTCGGGCGATGGGCGCGACGGCGCGACGTCCGCAGCGTCGTCGTCTCCCACGAGCGGCTCGATCGCCTGCTCGGCCAGGCGCTGCCGGCACCGGCCGCACGCCGGGCCGCCGACCTGGCCAACCGCCGGATGGCTGCGGACTACGACACGGTGGTGTGCACGACGGAGTTCGCGGGTGCGGAGTTCACCCGCATCGGGACGCCGAACCTCGTGCGGGTGCCGCTCGGCGTCGACCTCGACCGCTTCCATCCCGCCCGTCGCGATCGGGGCCTGCGCGAGCGGTTCGTACCGGGCTCGGTGCGGCTGCTGCTGCACTGCGGCCGGCTGTCCGTCGAGAAGAAGGTCGAGCGCAGCATCGACGCGACCCGGTTGCTGCGTCGTCGCGGGCACGACGTGCACCTCGTCGTCGCCGGCGACGGGCCGAGACGACATGCCTTGGAACACAGAGCCAGAGGGCTCCCGGTGACGTTCACCGGGTACATCGGGGACGCCCGCCGGCTCGCCGCGCTGTTCGCCACCGCCGACGTGTCGCTGGCCCCGGGCCCGCACGAGACGTTCTGCCTGTCGGCGCTCGAATCGCTCGCGGCCGGCACGCCGGTGGTGGCGTCGCGCTCGTCGGCGTTGACGGAGATCCTCACACCCGAGTGCGGCGCCCTGTCGGCCGACCGCGGAACGGCGTTCGCCGAGGCGGTCGACGAGATACTCCGCGGCCCCGACGACGTCCTGCGCCGCTCCGCCCGTCGTCGCGCCGAGCAGTTCGGCTGGGCGGCATCGGTCGACGGGATGCTCGCGGTACTCGGCGCCTCCGGATAGCGGTTCACCGACGCGGGGCTCCCGGCCGAATGTCACATCGCGTCGATCGGATCGACCCGATGTGACATTCGGCCACGAAACCAGGTGCTACTCGGCGCTTCCCGTCCCGGGCAGCCACTCACGCATGATGCTCGAGTCGATCACCTGCGCGCCGAGGTCGGGGGTCCAGACGATGATGCCGCCGGTGAAGACGCGGAACTTGCCGCGTTCGTCGGGCAGCATCAGCTCCGGTCCGACCGGGGTGCCCAGGGCCCCGTCGTGCCCGCCGAGCTCGAGGTACTTCTCCTCGATGGGCGAGCCATGGCCGGTCTCGAAGGGTTCGTCGCCGACCTCGGGACCGGGCTCGGGCGCGGGAGTGGACGGCGGAACCGCGGCCTCCGCACCCTCCTGGACGGTGAACCAGTCGGAGCGCAGCCCCAGCTTGGCGCGCGCCTCGGCACCCGTGGTCTCGACCGTGCGGTCGGCACCGACGATGCGGACGTGGGTGACGCGGCCGCCGTCGGCCCCGAGGTTGTTGCGGCCGACGATCTCGAACGCCTGCAGTTCGCCGACCCCGAAGGCCGTGCCGATCTCCCCCGCGGTCATCGTCTCGGCCCACTGCCGGTTGGGAGCGACGGCGTCCCCGAGGTCCTCCACGGAGGGGAAGGTGCCACCGGCCGAGTAGCCGCCCGTCGAGGCCGAGAACTCGCTGGCGACGACCTTGCCGTCCGTCATCAGGACGGTGCCGCGGGTCGAGTTCACCGCCTCGTTCGTGCGGGGGTCCTCCTTGCTCGACCCCGCATACACCTGGCAGTTCTGGCTGTCGCACGTCTGCCACAGCGGCGAGCGGTTCTCCGCCGCGGCGTAGGAGCGGGCGGCGATGGCCTGCGCGCGCAGCGCCTCGGCCCCGCCGGTGTCGGCCCAGCTGGGCAGCGACTCGGCCGGGACGACGCTGAGCAGGTAGTCCTCCATCGACAGCCGGTTGACGGTGCGCGGCGCCGCGCCGTCGAGGACGACACCGAGCGAGCCGCGGTAGGGGGCGCTGTTGCCGCAGAGCTTGAGGTGTTCGGCGACGGGCCGGCCCTCACCCATGTCGACGGGGTCGACCCACGGCAGGGCGGCGCGGGCCCGCCCC
>NZ_AJFC01000328.1:0-8859 GCF_000256505.1 Rhodococcus sp. P14
TCGCCGGAACAGCCGGCGGTGACGACGACGTCCGCTCCCCCGTCCGCGGTGGGCGTCAGGTGGGCGGCCTCCCCGGGCCCGGTCTGCCGGCCGGCGACGGTCATCCCGGTGTCGGAGTAGACGTCGAGGGGCGCGTCGTCCTGCCCGACGAGCCGGACCGCGATCATGGTGTTCTCGGGCAGAGCGCCGAGGGTGGTGCCGCCGTAGTAGTGGCCGAGGATGCGATCGGCGGACCAGCCGTGCTGCGAGGCGTAGCCGTAGGCACCCCACTGGCCCATGCCGCGACCGTGACCGTGACCGAAGCCCACGAAGGTGAACGGGGTGTCGGCGGCGACGGCCTGCGCCACGTCGGGTTCGGCGGTGCGCACGTGCATCACCCCGCCGATCGCGGCGCCGATGAGCAGCGCGGGGGCGAGGCCGATCGCCGCGGCGCGGGCCGTGGCGGGCCGCCAGCCGTTGCGGAGGGGGTGTCCGACGACGAGACGCCGCCGGCGATGGGTCCGGCGGATGGACATTCGTGGCATGCGCTGCACTCCCTCGTTCTCGCACCGTGTGCCGCCCGGACGCAGGTCCGCGCGTATCGGACATTCGAGACGGATCCTCAAGCTCAGGTTGAGGCTTAAGGTTGTCTGCGACTAGTGTGGCAAGAGTGACTGAATGAAGCAACAACAGCCACAGCAGTAACACCAGAATCACAAGTTGCACACGATTCTCGGCCGTTCCGCACTTCGGGTCGTCCGGATGACGGAGGATTCGGTTCGATTCGAGCCGGCTCCTCGGCCTCGGCCGAGCGCCGCCCGGCCGCCGAGGACCGCCGCGAACACCGACAGGGAGAAGCACCGTGCCGCATCGCCGACCGAAGCCGTCGATCGTCCTGGGTGCCGTCGCCGCCCTGGCCGTCGCCAGCCCATTCGCCGTCTACGGCGTCACGAGCACCACATCGGACGTCCGCACCACCAACGAGTCCGTCCCCACCGTCGTACCGCCCGAGATCGCGGAGGTCGTGCTCGCATCCGTGCCCGACATCGTGATCCCGATCCACGAACTCACCGGTCTGAACCTGCCCGACCTGAGCCTGAGGGAACTCGCCGCGGGGCTGCCGGAGATCGCCGCGCCCGCCCCGTCGACCACCCCGGCGCCGGCCCCCGCGGCCGCGGACGTCGTCGACCGCATCGGAGCGACCGTCAAGCAGCTCACCAGGGACGCCCCGTTCAGCATGATCGCGCTGGCGGCCAAGGACGTCGCCGACACCGACGCGCGCATCCGGGCCCAGCGGGAGGACGGCAGCTGGGGGCCGTGGACGGCCACCGAACCGATCGACACGAGCCGCGACGACCAGACGCCCGACGAGCGGGCTGGCACCGAACCGATCTACGTCGGCGCCACGAAGGTCGTGCAGGTCCTGCTCACCCCGCGCCCGAAACCTGAACCGACACTCGCCGGCGCCGAGATCCCCGCGCCGGCCCCGGCACCCGCACCGGCCCCCGCTCCCGCCCAGCCGGAGCTGGGCTATGCGCCCGCGTCGTCGTCACGGCCCCTGCACGCCCAGGAACCCGCCGCCACCGAGGACGTCAGCGCCGTGCTCATCGACCCGGGGTCGAGCAGCGCCGACGCCGCGCTCGACGACATCGCCGGTCCGGTCGGAGGGTCCGGGCCGAAGGTGATCACCCGAGCGCAGTGGGGTGCCGACGAGTCCATCCGCTGTCAGGACGCCACCTACGACGACTCGCTCGGCGGAGCCACCGTGCACCACACCGCCGGCAGCAACGACTACTCCAAGGCCGAATCGGCGGAGATCGTGCGCGCCATCTACGCCTACCACGCGCAGACCCTGGGTTGGTGCGACGTCGGCTACAACGTGCTCGTCGACCGATACGGGCAGATCTTCGAGGGCCGCGCCGGCGGCCTGGACAAGCCCGTGCAGGGCGCGCACGCCGGCGGCTTCAACGAGAACACCGTCGGCATCGCGATGATGGGCGACTTCTCCAACGTCGAGCCTCCGAAGGCCGCGGTCGACGCGGTGGGCCGCTTCCTCGGCTGGCGGCTCGCGAAGGCGGGGCTCGACCCCGAGGGCGAGACCACCATGTACTCGGAGGGCACGTCCTTCACCCCGTACCCGCAGGGCGCGGCCGTCGACCTGCCGATCATCTTCGCGCACCGCGACGTCGGCAACACCAGCTGCCCCGGCGACTCCGGCTACGCGAAGATGGACGAGATCCGCGACATCGCCGCGGCCACCGCCGCCGGACAGAGCACCACGCCGTCCGAGCCCAGCGACGACTCGTCCGACCTCGTCACCGACAACCCGCGCGCACAGGTGCCCGACGTCGACGCGGGGGCTCCGGCCACCGGCTCGGCGGACCGCCTGCCAGACACCGGCTCGGCCGAGAAGGTCGCGGACCTCGTCGGCGAGCTGATCCGGCTCACCGACAACTCGCCGCTGGCCCAGAAGTGGATCGCCGAGGGCGGCGAGACCGGCCGTCTGGGGGCCGCTGTGTCCGGCATCCTGCCCGCCAAGGCAGGGTACGAACGCGCCGAGTTCGTCAACGGCGCCATCTACACCTCGCCGAACGGTGGTGTGTGGACGGTGCTCGGCGAGATCTACAAGACGTGGCAGCGCAGCGGCCTCGACGCGGGTGAACTCGGCCTGCCGACCAGCGACGAGTACCGCGTCCCGGACGGCTGGCGCTCGGACTTCGAGTTCGGCTCGCTGATCTTCAACGAGCTCACCGGCGCGGTGACGAAGGTGCTGCGCGCCTACAACGACGCGTACGAACAGGCACAGGCCCCGGCCGCCGCGCCGGCCCCCGAGGCCCCGGCACCGGCACCGGCACCGGAAGCGCCGGCCCCCGCTCCGGCGCCCTGACCGATCGATCCGTCACCGCCACCAGCGCTCGAGGATGCGGGCCACCCCGTCCTCGGTGTTGGTGGCGGTGACCTCGTCCGCGGCCGCCTTCGCGTCCGGATGCGCGTTCTCCACCGCGACCCCGTGCCGCGCCATCGACAACATCGGAATGTCGTTGGGCATGTCCCCGAACGCGACGATCCCGTCGGCGGCCACCCCGAGGTGTTCGGCCATCAGATGCAGGCCCGACGCCTTGGTCACCCCGGAGGCGGAGATCTCGATCAGGCCGTTGTCCGTGGAATAGGTGACGTCCACCATGCCGCACAGCCGCGGAGCCAGCGCCTCGGCCATCTCGTGGCTCGTCGCCGACGCCAACCGGATCAGCAGCTTCACCGCCGGCTCGGCGATCACCTCGTGGTCGGCGAGCTCGGTGTTGTCCGGATTCAGCCACGCATGCTCGTAGCCGGGGGCGCTGACGAACTGCGGTGTCGCGGCGTCGTGGGCGCTCGCCCCGATCCGCTCGGCGGCCAGACCGCAGCCGGGCAGCACACTGTTGGCGACGTCGGCGACCCAGGCCAGTTCGTCCGCGGACAGCACGGCGGCGCTGAGAACGCGGTCGGCGGCACTGTCGTAGAGCACCGCACCGTTGGCACACACCGCCAGGGGCGCGAAGCCGAGTTGCTCGACCACCGGCGGGATCCATCGCGGGGGACGACCGGTGGCCAGGACGAACGGCGTCCCGGAGGACACCACGGCCTGTACTGCCGCGCGGGTCCGGTCCGAGACGCGCTCCTCGTCGTCGATGAGGGTGCCGTCGACGTCGGTGGCAACCAGGCTCGGCAGATCTCGTCTCACTTCGCCATTGTGCCGGTCCGCCGCGGCGCGGCGCATCCGGGAGTCACCGCGCCGTAGGGCCGTCACCCGTCGGTGCCGGCATCCTTCTGCGCGCGGCGGGCCTTGCGTGCGGCGGTGTCGGCGTCGTCGAGCGCGGTGGCCTCCGCGAGCGTCGGAGCGGTGCCGCCGAGCCGCACGGGCACCCAGTAGGCACCGGGCTCGTGCACGTAGCTGCTCTGCAACTCCCGCAGCATGCTTTCCATCCTGCTGTGCAACTCCGCAGTCAGCTCCGACGCCGACTCGTACGGCCGGATGGGCTCGCCCACCGCGATGGAGATGGGCGTCTTCGTGCGGCCGAGCCGCTTCGGGTGGCCCTTGGTCCACACCCGCTGCGACCCCCACAGGACGACCGGGATGATCGGGACGTTCGCCTCGATCGCCATCCGCGCGGCACCGGTCTTGAAGCCCTTGATCTCGAAGCTGCGGCTGATCGTGGCCTCGGGGAACACGCCGACCAGCTCACCGGCCCGCAACGCGTCGACGGCGGCGCGGTAGGAGTCGGCGCCGTCGGCCCGGTCGACGGGGATGTGCTTCATCGCCCGCATCAGGGGACCGGAGATCTTGTGGTCGAAGACCTCCTTCTTCGCCATGAACCGGATGTAGCGCTTGGAGGTGCGGGCGGGCAGGCCCGCGTAGGTGAAGTCCATGTAGCCGACGTGGTTCATGGCGATCACCGCGCCACCGACGGCGGGGATGTTCTCGGCGCCGGTGACGGTGAACTTCAGTCCCTGCGCGGCGAAGACGGTCCGGGCGAGGCCGATGACGGTCCGGTAGAAGGGTTCCACAGTCGGTCAGAGTAGCCGGATCGGCGCCCGCGGGCTTCGCCCGATGTCCGCGGGCCCGCCCGATTCGGGATCAACGGCCCGTATCCGGCCCGGGTTCACCGCCTGGGCGAGGCGCCCCACCGGCGTCCCCCTACCCTTGGGGGTACGTCGGTCAGCACGTCAGGAGGCAACGAAGTGCAGATCACCAGCGTCGGACACGCCGGGTTCCACATTCAGACCGAAGCGGGATCGATCCTGTGCGACCCGTGGGTCAACCCCGCGTACTTCGCGTCGTGGTTCCCCTTCCCGGACAACACGCAGCTGGACTGGGGTGCGCTCGGCGACGTCGACTACCTGTACGTCTCGCACCTGCACAAGGATCACTTCGACCCGGAGAACCTGAGCAAGCACGTCCGCAAGGACGCGACGGTGCTGCTGCCCGACTTCCCGGTCCCGGACCTGCGTCGCGAGCTCGAGAAGCTCGGGTTCACGAAGTTCCTCGAGACGACCGATTCCGTCAAGCACACCGTCAGCGGGCCCGAGGGCGACCTGGACGTGATGATCATCGCCCTGCGCGCACCCGCGGACGGACCGATCGGCGACTCCGGTCTCGTCGTCTCGGACGGCGAGACCACGGTGTTCAACATGAACGACGCCCGCCCGGTCGAGATGGACACGATGCTCGAGTCCTTCGGGAAGATCGACGTCCACCTGCTGCAGTACTCGGGCGCGATCTGGTACCCGATGGTCTACGACATCCCCAAGCGCACCAAGGCGAACTTCGGCAAGCAGAAGCGCCAGCGCGGCATGGACCGCTGCCGCAGCTACATCGACCAGGTCGGGGCGACGTGGGTGGTCCCGTCGGCCGGTCCGCCGGTGTTCCTCGACCCGGCGCTGCGCCACCTCAACGACGACCACGGCGACGAGGGCAACATCTTCCCCGACCAGATGGTCTTCCTCGAGCAGATGCGCCTGCACGGCAACGACGGTGGCGTGCTGATGATCCCCGGCTCGGTCCTCGACGTGCACGGCAGCGAGTCGATGACGCTGACCCATCCGATCCCCGACGCCGACGTCGAGAAGATCTTCACCGACAAGGCCGCGTACATCGAGGAGATGGCCCAGCGCCTGGCCCCGGTGCTCGAGGCCGAGAAGGCGACGTGGGCCCCGGCCGAGGGTGAGCCGCTGCTCGGTCCGCTCAAGGCGAAGTTCGAGCCGATCATGGCGCAGTCCGATCTGATCTGCGACGGCATCGGCTACCCCGTCGGCCTGGTGATGGGCGACGAGACGGTCGTGCTGGACTTCCCCAAGCGGGTCGTCCGCGAACCCATCGAGGGAGAAGGCAAGTACCGCTACGGTTTCCGCATTCCTCCGGAGCT
Organism: Rhodococcus sp. P14; assembly: GCF_000256505.1. NCBI lineage: Bacteria > Bacillati > Actinomycetota > Actinomycetes > Mycobacteriales > Nocardiaceae > Rhodococcus > Rhodococcus sp. P14. Next base: position 5,883 of record NZ_AJFC01000328.1, read on the forward strand.
GGTGCGCACGGTCCTGCGCGACGACGAGCCGGACTGGGTGAACACCATCTTCCTGTCCACCCGATTCGAGGCGTGGCGGGTGGGCGGCTACAACGAATTCCTGTACACGTTCTTCAAGTGCCTCACCGACGAGCGGATCGCCTACGCGGACGGCTGGTTCGCCGAAGCCCACGACGATTCCGCGTCGATCGAGCTGGGCGGCTTCGAGATCCAGCGCCGCTGCCCGCACCTGAAGGCGGATCTGTCGAAGTTCGGCGTCGTCGAGGGCACCAGCCTCACCTGCAACCTGCACGGCTGGCAGTGGGACCTCGTCACCGGTCGCTGCAAGACCTCCCGCGGTCACGAGCTGCGCTCCCGCAAGCTCTGACCCCTCGCGCCGCGTGTGGTGACCGAATGTCACATCGGGTCGATGCGATCGAAGCGATGTGACATTCGGCCACGACCCAGGGCGGGGACGGCGAGCACCAGCGCCCCCGACGCGACGAGCGCGAACGGCCACCACTGCCGCTCCCCGGTCGTCGCCCCCGTCGTCACGACGTCGGGCGACGAGGCGGCCGGCGACTTCGGCAGCGCGGCCGTCGCCTCCCGCACGTTGTCGGAGACTCCCTCGATCACCCCGGTGACCGGACCCACGCCGGCCACGAGCTGCCCGGTGCCGTCGACGAGTTGCCGGCCGCCGTCGTCGAGGAGCATCAGTCCGTCGCGCAGCTGCCGCGAGCCGTCGGCAGCCTGCATCATGCCGGCGACGAACTGCGCGTTCGGGTCACTCAATTCGTAGGCGAGCTGCCGCGCACCGCCGCGCAACTGCTCGAGCTGCGCGAGCGTCTCCGGCCCGAGCCCCTCGCTGTCCAGCCGGCCGACGAGCCCGTCGAGCCGGGCGGCGGCCTCCTGGGACACCGCGTCGGGCGAGCGCCGCAGGGTGCCGGCGACGGCCGTCAGCTGCTCGGTGACGCCCGCCTGCATCTCCCCGAAACCGGCGAGCCGGTCGACGACCTCGTCGACGCCGCCGCTGACCTGGGTCGCACCGTCGCCGAGCAGGTCCACCCCGCCCTGCAGCTGCCCGAGCCCGTCGGCGAGTTGCTGCCCGCCGGCACTGGCCTGCGCGAGTCCGTCGGCGAGCTGGTGAGCACCGTCGTCGAGCTGCCGGCTGCCGTCGGTGAGCTGCCCGATTCCGCCGCCGAGCAGAGCGAGCGGCAGTCCGGCCTGCTGCAGGTTGTCGCGGGTGTCGGTGAGCGGGTCGCCGGTCGACGGGGGCGGCGCCTCGGTCGTCGTCGCGACGGTGGGCGCATGGGCGTAGGCGAGGGCACTGCCGGTGCCGATCAGGCCGAGACCGGCGGCGACGAACAGGACGGGAAGGAGACTGGCACGCACGGCGGAGGACCCTAGTCCGGCGATCTGAGAGAGCTCTGAGACGGCGGCAGCCACCGCACCGCGGCGGCGGCCAGGCCGAGCAGCGGCACCGCCCATGCCGCGAGCACCGCCGCCAGCGGCAGCCATACCGTTCCCAGCGCGAATCCAGCGTAGACCGCCACCGACACGACCTCGCCGACGACGCCCGACACCGACGTCACGGTCGCGCGGGCGGTTCCGCTCATGGTGTCCTGCATCCGCGCCTCGGCGACGATCATCGCGTTGTTCAGGGCGCCGTAGCCGATCCCGATCGCCACGAAGCCCGCCACTCCGCCGAGCGCGGCGCCCGTCGCCAGCAGCAGGCCACCGACGGCGATCACCGCACCCATCGCGCGGCCGGTCGTCGCCGCCGTGCGACCGGCGGTCGCGGCGCCGAGCACCTGTCCCGCCACGGTGATCGCCACCAGCGCCGGCGCCGCGGACGTGCTCGCCCCGCCCTCGCGCGCGAGCAGCGCGAAGTACTCCTCGAAGGCGAGGCACGCCGACAGCAGCGCCGCGAGCAGCACCGCGCGGCGGACGCCGGCGCTGCGCCGCGCCTCGGCCGTCCCGGCATGCAGCACCGCGCGGTAGCGAGTTGCGAAACCGCCCGGGACGAAACCTGTCTCGTCCGCCGAGGTGTCGCGGGGTGCGGACGGCAGGGCGAGCACGAGCAACCCGTTGGCGACGGTGATCCCCACCGACAGCCATCCGACGAGCGGATAGCCGCCGAGCGCGAACAGCGGTGCGGCCGACAGCGTCGCGACGAGAACGCACATCGTCTCACCGGCGTTCGCGTAGCCCAGCACCGCCGGGAACCGGTGTGCCGCACCGCGGGCGGACAGTTCGTCGTACACCAGGGCCTCGAAGGTCCCGGACTTCAGCGATTCGCTGATCCCCCACGCCACGAAGCCGGCCGCGAACCCCCAGTAGCCGGGGAACAGCAGCCAGAGGGCGAAGCCCGCGGTGAACAGGGCCGAGCTGAGCAGCAGCAGACCGCGGCGGGACACCGTGTCGGCCCACGCGCCCGACGGCACCTCCGCGACGAACGCGACGACGGACCACAGCACGAACAGCGACGAGATCTCACCCGTGCCGAGGCCGTGGTCCTCGAAGAGCAGGGCGTACACGCCGTAGAGCGGCACGAGTTCACGGGTGGCCGCATACGCCACCACCCGGAAGGTCGGAGCGGAGCCGGATCAACATCGATGTCGCATGGCTCCAGCGTGGCACGCGCGGACGGGTTTGTCACCGCGCGATACGGTCGGCAGGTGACCGAACGCCAGCGCACCTACACGTGGGACGACCCCGCCCCGACGTCCGCCGCGAACCGCGACATGCACGGCCTCGACTTCCTGCGCGGACTGATCGACGGCTCCATCCCGCACCATCCGACGTCGCGCACCCTCGGCTTCCGGGTGACCGAGGCCCGGGAGGGCTGGGTGGAGGTGAGCATGGAGCCGCAGGAGTTCCACGCCAACGCGGTGGGCAGCATGCACGGCGGGGTGATCGCGACGATGTTCGACACCGCCATGGGCTTCAGCGTGTCGAGCACGCTCGAGGCCGGTGTCGGATACACGACGCTGGGACC
>NZ_AJFC01000329.1:0-13933 GCF_000256505.1 Rhodococcus sp. P14
TGCGCGGCATCCAGGCGGGCAGCGGCGTCGTGCGCGTGCACGGCATCTGCGAGTACAGCGGCCGTCGCACCGCGACCGCCCGCGGGGAGGCCCGCGACGAGAACGACCGGTTGCTCGCGACCGCGTCGACCACGTGCCTGATTCTGCGCTGACAACCGTCGCCGGACCTGCACACTGAAGAACATGAGCGTGGAACGCACCGCACTGGACCGCTTCTTCACCCTCTACGGGGAGGCACTCGCCGGGTTCGACGCCGAGGCCTCGGCCGCGCTGTGGGGGGAGCCGGGCACGATCCTCACCGATTCGTTCGCCGGATCGCTGCCGACCCGGAAGGAGATCACCGAGGCCCTCGCGCAGAGCAACCAGACCTACCGGGAGCACGGTCTCGCCGATGTGGGGCACGAGTTGCTCGACCTCTCCCCGGTCACCGAGAAGATCGTGCGGGCCCGGGTGCGCTGGTCCTTCCGGGATGCGAACGACAGTGTGATGGGCACGAGCGACTACGAGTACCTGCTGCGCGACGATCCGGAGGGCCTGCACGCGTACGTGGCCGTCGGCTGCGACCCGGGCAGCTGAGCCCACCCGCCCCGCCCTCCGTGGCCGAATGTCACATTGGTTCGGTCAGATCGACGCGATGTGACATTCGGCCACCACCACCACCCACACGCAGGGGGACGGCTCACGCGGGCGGTTCGAGCACCTCACGCCCGACGAACGGCACGAGCGCCGACGGGACGCGCACGGACCCGTCGGCCTGCTGGTGGTTCTCGAGGATCGCGACGAGCCAGCGGGTGGTGGCGAGGGTGCCGTTGAGGGTGGCGGCGATCTGCGGCTTGCCGTTCTCGTCGCGGTACCGGACGCCGAGGCGACGAGCCTGGAAGGTGGTGCAGTTCGAGGTGGAGGTCAGCTCCCGGTAGCGCTCCTGGGTGGGCACCCATGCCTCGCAGTCGAACTTGCGGGCCGCCGACGAGCCGAGGTCGCCGCCGGCGACGTCGATGACCCGGTACGGCACCTCGATCGCGGCGAGCATGTCGCGCTCCCACGCGAGCAGCCGCTGGTGCTCGGCGACGGCGTCCTCGGGCTTGCAGTAGACGAACATCTCGACCTTGTCGAACTGGTGGACCCGGATGATGCCGCGGGTGTCCTTGCCGTAGCTGCCGGCCTCGCGGCGGAAGCACGACGACCAGCCCGCGTACCGCTTCGGGCCGCCCGACAGGTCGAGGATCTCGCCGGAGTGGTAACCGGCGAGCGGCACCTCCGATGTGCCGACGAGGTACAGGTCGTCGTCGGCGAGGTGGTAGATCTCGTCGGCGTGGGCACCGAGAAAGCCGGTGCCCTGCATGATCTCCGGGCGCACGAGCACCGGGGGGATCATCATCTGGAAGCCGTTGGCGACGGCCCGCTGGGCCGCGAGCTGCAGCATGCCGAGCTGCAGCAGCGCGCCGTAACCGGTGAGGAAGTAGAACCGGGCGCCGGAGACCTTCGCACCCCGTTCCATGTCGATCAGCCCGAGGGACTCCCCGAGGGCCAGATGGTCCTTCGGTTCGAAGTCGAAGGTGGGCAGCTCGCCGACGGTCTCGAGGGTGACGAAGTCGTCCTCCCCGCCCGCGGGAGCGCCCTCCTGCACGATGTTGGAGATCGCCATGTGCGCGCGCCCCAGGGCCTCCTCGGCGGCGTGCTGCTCGGCCTCGAGCTTCTTGACGTTCGCGGCGAGTTCCTTCGCGCCCTCGAGCAGCGCGGGCCGTTCCTCCGGGGAGGCCTGCCCGACCTTCTTTCCCAGTGCCTTCTGCTCGGCACGGATGTTGTCGCCGGCCAGCACCGCAGCGCGGCGGGCGGCGTCGGCCTCGAGCAGCGCGTCGACGAGACCGGGGTCCTCGCCTCGGGTGCGCTGCGAGGCGCGGACGACGTCGGGATTCTCGCGGAGGAACTTGAGGTCGATCACGAGGTCACAGCCTACTCGGCGACGTCCCGGGCCGAGGCCGGCCTACTGCGCCCACAGCTGCAGGTAGTCCTCGCGTTCGAACATCTTCGCCGAGTCCACGGCGCTCGGATGCCCGGCGTGCGGGTCGGCTCCGGCCTCGGTGAGCACGCGCACGACGTCGATCGCCCCCTTGAACACCGCGCCCGCGATGGGCGACTGCCCGCGGTCGTTGAGCCGGTCGACGTCGGCGCCCCGTTCGATCAGGGCCCGCACCGCGTCGGCGTGTCCGTGGTAGGACGCCAGCATGAGCAGGGTGTCGCCCTTCTCGTTGCACAGGTTCACCGGCACTCCGGCGTCGATGTAGGCGGCGAGGGTCTCGACGTGCCCGGCGCGGGCGGCATCGAACAGTCGCTGCGCGATCTCCTGGACTTCGGGATCGATGGGCTCCGTCATGCCCACCGAAGTTACCCGGGGCGGCGCGCACAGGCATGATGGACGGTGATGGCCGAGGAGAGTGAGCAGCAGTCCGACCGGACGACACCGTCCGCCTCGCGGGTCCGGCGTGCCCCGTCCGCGAAGCTGACCCGTCGCGCCCTGATGCTGGTCGCCGCGGGCGCGGTGCTCGCGGCCGTCGTCACGGCGGTGGTGGCGGGATTCGGCGGGTCCGACGACGAACCCGGCGATTCGACCAGTGCCGTGGTCACCACCGGCGCGGTGGCCGGCGAGGCCTTCGGCACTGCGGTCGCCGGGGACTGCCTGACCTGGACCGAACTCGATGCGAGCGACCTCGCGAAGGTGGACTGCGCCGAGTCGCACCTGTTCGAGGTGGTCGAGGACATCGATCTGAGCGTGTATCCGGGCGCCGAGTGGGGTCCCGGGTCGCGTTTCCCGTCGGTGCTGCGTTTCACCGAGCTGCGCGACGAGCTGTGCGCACCGGCCGCGATGGATTATCTCGACGGCCGGTTCGATCCGCACGGCAAGTTCAGCGTGGGCCTGATCAACCCCGGGGAGGCGGGCTGGGCGGCCGGCGAGCGGACGCTGCGCTGCGGCCTGCAGTTCTCCTTCACCACCGGCAACCTGCTGCCGATCCAGGGCAAGGTCGCCGACCAGGACCAGTCCAAGGTCTGGGACGTGGGCACGTGCATCGGCATCAACAACGGCGTGCCGGCGGATCCGGTGGAGTGCGCCCAGCCGCACGCCTTCGAGGTGATCTCCGTGGTGGACCTGTCCGGGCAGTTCCCCGGCGGTCTGCCCAGCGTCGAGGACCAGGACCGGTACCTCGAGGGGACGTGCACCGAGAACGCCAACGCCTACCTGGGCAGTCCCGACGCGCTGCGCAACAAGACCCTCACGCTGTTCTGGGACAACCTCGACTTCGACAGCTGGCTCGCGGGCAGCCGCAAGGTCAACTGCTCGGTGGGCAAGCAGGTCGAGGGCGGCGGATTCGCGTCGGTCACCGGCACGGCCAAGGGCGACATCCTCATCGACGGCCAGCCGCCGGTGCCGCCGCCCGCCGCGCCCGAGGGCCGCTCACTGCCGACCCCGCTGCCGGGCGCAGGTCCCGTGCCGGGCTCCTGAGGTGAGGGCACGAATGGGCGACGAGCGGTTCGAGGAACTCGTCGGCGAGGCCCTGGATCTGATCCCCCCGGAACTCGCGCGGGCCATCGACAACGTCGTGGTGCTGGTCGAGCCCAGAAACGAGGAAGAGCCCGACCTGCTCGGGCTCTACCACGGGATCGCGCTCACCGAGCGCGACAGCCACTATGCGGGGGCGCTACCGGACACCGTGACCATCTACCGCGACGCGATTCTCGACATCTGCGACTCCGACGACGACGTGGTGCACGAGGTCGCGGTGACGGTCATTCACGAGATCGCTCACTACTTCGGAATCGAGGATGCTCGTCTGCACGAGCTGGGGTGGGGCTAGTGGCCCCGTACCGCGGTCCCGTCGCGCCGTACTTCGGCTTGCGTTGCAGAAAGTGCGGACTGATCGTCGAAATGATCAGCAGGGCGAGCGTTCCGATGATCACCTCTGCGACGACGATGTAGACGAAAGCAATACCGACGATCTTCGCGATCTCTTCCATGTGTCGATCACCTCCGGTCCGACCGTACCGCGGGACGGCCGTCCGGACGGGGTAACCGGCAGTGCCGTTGCCGGGCCTCCGCGGCCCGGCAGCGGCGGCCGGTCACTCGATGCGGTCGAGATCGACGCCCTTGGTCTCGCGGCTGCTCAGCACCGCGACGACGGTGATCATCATGGTCACCACCAGATACGCGACGACGGTCCCGACCCCGAACCGGTCGACGAGCCAGACGGCGATGAAAGGCGCGGGCGCACCGGCGATGATGGACGAGCCCTGGAACACCAGCGAGGATCCGGCATACCGGTACCGGGTCGGGAACAGCTCGGTGATCCAGGCGGCCTCGGGACCGGCGAGAGCGCCGTGGAAGAAGGCGCCGACGCAGACCCCCACCCACAGCATCGGCACGCTCTGCATCTGCACGAGCCAGAAGAACACGGGCGCCCACACCACGAGCACCACGGCGGGGACGAGCATCGCGACGCGGCGGCCGACCCGGTCGGACCAGCGGCCGCCACCGATCATGCCGACGAACTGGAACACCGACGCGAAGGTCACGGCCAGCATCACGTCGCCCCGGGCGAAGCCGTGATAGGTGGTGGCGTACGCGATGACGAAGATCGTGTACACGTAGAACGCGATGTTCTCGCCGAGCCGCATGCCGATGCCGATCAGCACCGGGCGCGGACGGGACAGCGCTTCGACGATGCTCGACCGGGGCTCGGGGCGGTCCGCCGCGGCGGCCTGCGCCGCCCGGAACACCGGGGACTCCTCGACGCCGTGCCGGATCCAGAAGCCGATGACGAGGAGGGGAACGGCGAACAGGAATGCGATCCGCCAGCCCCATGCGTCGAACGCGTCGGCCGGAAGCAGGAACACCAGAGCCGAGACGACCACGGCGGCGAGCACGGTCCCCGACGGCGCGCCCGCCTGGGGCCACGACGCCCAGAAGCCGCGACGCTTGGGCTCGCCGTACTCGCTCACCAGCAGCACCGCCGCACCGAATTCACCGCCGAGCGCGAAACCCTGGATCATGCGCAGCGCGACGAGCAGGACCGTCGCCCAGATGCCGATCTGTTCGTAGGTCGGCAGCAGCCCGATCGACGCGGTGGCCGTACCGAGCATCACGAACGTGATGACGAGCATCGGTTTGCGGCCGAACCGGTCACCGAGATGACCGAAGACGATGCCGCCGAGCGGCCGGGCGATGAAGCCGAGCCCCTGGGTGGCGAGGGCGAGCAGCAATTTGGTGATGCCGTCGGATCCGGGGAAGAACAGCGGTCCGAGGACGGTGGCGGCGAGGATGCCGTAGATGGCGAAGTCGTACCACTCGAGCACGGCCCCGGCCATGCTGCCGGTGAGGACCCGCTTGAAGCTGCTGCGTGGCGCGTCCGGCGCGGTGCGCACGGCGATCGGGTCGAGCGTGGATCCCATGGCGGGTCCCTTTCGGATCGGGTGAGTCAGAGTCGGAGGGTCAGTCGGTCGCCGCAGGCACGCGAGCAGCAGGTCATCATCTGCCGGTTCGCCGCCCGCTCGGCCTTGGTGAGCACGGTGTCGCGGTGGTCGACCTCGCCGTCGAGGACGGTGACCTCGCAGGAGCCACAGAGGCCTTCCTCGCAGTCGCTGGGCACGTCGATGTTGTTGGCGCGCAACGCGTCGAGGACGGTCTGGGTGGACTCGACCCGCACGGTGAGTCCCGAGTCGCGCAGGTGGAGGTCGAAGGCGTGCTCGACGTCCGGGTCGAGTGCCGTGAGGGTCGAGGTGAAGTACTCGACGTGCAGCGCACCGTCGGGCCAGTGCCGGCTCGCGTCCTCGAGTCCGGCGAGCAGCCGTCCGGGCCCGCACGCGTAGATCTGCGTGCCGGGCACCGGCGTCGCGAGGAGGGCGGCGAGGTCGACCCGGGTGCCTTCCGCCGAGACGTGCAGGGTGGCCCGGTCCCCGTGCCCGGCGACCCGCTCGAGATAGGCCATCCCGGAACGGTTCCGGCCGCAGTAGTGCAGTTCGTAGCTCCACCCCCGGGCGCGGGCGTGGTCGGCCATCGCCAGGACGGGGGTGATGCCGATGCCGCCGGCCACGAACACGTAGTGCTCGGCGTCGGGGTCGGGCGCGAAGTGGTTGCGGGGCCCGCGAATCCGGAGCGATCCCCCCACCCGGAGCTGTTCGTGGACGTAGCGCGAGCCACCGCGGCTCTCGGGGTCCAGCAGAACGGCGATCTCGTAGGTGGGCGCGTCGGACGCGCCGCACAGGGAGTACTGCCGCGACAGCGCACCGAGGTCGACATCGATGTGGGCGCCGGGAGTCCACGCGGGCAACGCATTTCCTGCCGGAGCCCGTAGGACGACGCGCAGCACGTCGTCGGCGATCCGGTCCAGGCGCTCGACGGTGACGGTGCGTGACACCGACCGGGTGGAGGGCTCGCCGATGGTGACGGGATGGTGCCGTTGCAGCACCGCCGGGTCGGTGCGCTCGGGGTTCGCCTGCGGATCCCACTGCACCCACACGTGATCGGGACCGCGGAACGAGGTGTTCGGCAGGTAGGTGAACTCCTGATCGGGTACGAGTTCCATGTGGGGAAGCCGCGTGGTCAGTTCCTCGAGGAAGATCTGCATCTCCATGCGGGCCAGGTTCTTGCCCATGCACTGATGGCTGCCGTACCCGAAGGTGAGGTGGTCGCTCGAGTTCGGGCGCCGGATGTCGAACTCGTCGGGACGATCGAAGTGCCGCTCGTCGTGGTTGGCGGACGCGTTGACGACGAGCAGCTTTGCGCCGGCGGGGATGTCGACGTCGCCGATGCGGGTGTCGGTGGTGGCCACCCGTCGCCACGCCGCGACCGATCCCGAGTGGCGCAGGCATTCCTCGACGGCGTTGGGGATCAGCGACGGATCCGCGCAGATCTCCTCCCACACCGGGCGGTTCTCGAGCAGCAGCTTGAACGCGTTCGCGGACGCGTTGGCCGTGGTCTCGTGGGCGGCGACGATGCCGGCCATCATCATCGAGTGCAGGTAGGAGTCGGTGACGACGTCCGGCATCTGTTGCTGCATGCGGATCCCGAAGGGCATCCAGCCGTGTCCCGACGGGTCCTGCCGCAACTTCTCGAGCACCGTGCCCGCGTACTGCCAGAACTTGCCGACCGCTTCGGCGACGGCCACCTGCTCCTCGGGTGCGGGACGGCCCCAGGTGTTCACGGTGTGGGCGATCGAGTACTTGCGCATCGTCGCCATGTCCTCCTCCGGCACGCCGAGGAAGTGCAGGGCGACGGTGAGAGGAACCTCCCACAGCATCTCGTCCACGAGGTCGGCCTTGCCGGATTCGACGAAGCGGTCGACGTATTCGCGCGTGAGACGTCGCACCATCGGCTCGTGATGCGCCAGTTCCTTCGGGGTGAACGGGTCCATGAGCGCGCGGCGGCGCGGCATGTGGGCGGGCTCGTCCTCGTTCACGAGGGTCCGCGCCATGGCGTAGTCGTAGCGGGCGAGGGTCGCGGTGGCCTCCTCGGAGACCGGGGTGATCTTCTCGAGGGCGATCGCCGGTGAGAACACGAGGTTGTCGCGGAACACCGCCTTCACGTCCTCGTAGCGGGTGACCACCCAGTAGCCGAGTTCGGGGCTGTAGAACACCGGCTCCTCGTCGCGGGACCAGCGCAGCGATTCGGCCGGATCGGCCTGGTAGGCGGGCCCGAACGGGTCGAACGCCGCGGCGTTCGCCGACACCGGACAGCCGCCGGCCAGGGCCGTGTGATCGACGGGGCACGCGGACGCCGACGCCGGAACTGATGCACTCATACTGACACCGAAAACCTCTCCACCTGCACTGTTACTTTTATCGAACAGTTTCGTCCTCTATGAGGACAAGGAGCAGAGTAAGGGGCGTCACAGAGGAGGTCAAGCCGCAGCGGCGGTCACATCCGGCGGACTCCACTAGAGGGAACACGTCTCTCCCCCGCGCCCGGCAACCTGTGCCCGACACCGGAACCCGGCAAACCGGACGTCCCGAGAAATACCCGCTCGGCCGGAAACAGCCACGATCGCGCCCTCAGCCGGCGGCGGCACCGAACCACTCGGACAGCCGCCCGAGCAGATCCTGCTGGTCGTCACCGACCCATGCCACGTGGCCGTCCGGCCGCAGCAGCGCCGCGGGCACGTTCGGTTCCTCGCTGACGTCGACGACGTGGTCGACCCGATCCGCCCAGCCCGCCACCGACAACCGGCCGGTCCGATCGAGCAGCAACCCACGTCCGCCGTGCATCAGTTCGTAGAGACGGCCTCGCTTCAGCGCCACGTCCCGCATCCGCCGGCCGAGCAGCTCGTGCCCGTCGCCGAAGTCGTAGCGGACCCCGACCGCGGTGATCATCTCGGTGATGTGCCGGTTCACCTCCGCCAAATCCATCAGCTCGGAGAACAGTTCCCGCAGCGCGGTCGCGCCCGGATCGGTTCCCATCAGCGCGATCTGCGCGCGGGTGTTCGCCAGCACGCGGGCGCCCACCGGGTGGCGCTCGGCGTGGTAGCTGTCCAGCAGCCCCTCCGGCGCCCAGCCGTCGACCGCCGCAGCCAGTTTCCAGCCCAGGTTGAACGCATCCTGGATGCCCAGGTTGAGTCCTTGCCCCCCGGTCGGCGGATGGATGTGCGCGGCGTCGCCGGCCAGCAGCACCCGCCCGACCCGGTAGCGCTCGGCCTGCCGGGTGGCGTCACCGAAGCGGGAGAGCCAGCGCGGCGAGTGTGCGCCGAAGTCGGTGCCGGCGATCGACCGCAGCTGCTGCGTGAACTCCCCGAGGGTCGGTGCGGCCGCGCGGTCCTCGCTCACCCCGTCGGCGGGCACGACGACGCGGTACATCCCGTCCCCGAGCGGTACCGCACCGAACCGCAGCTGGGTCTTGCGGACTTCCGTGACGACGGCGGCCACCGTCGCCGGGTCCTCGGTCATCCGCATTTCCCCCAGCAGCGTCTCGACCCTGCTGGGCTCGCCCGGAAAGCTGACGCCGAGCAACTTGCGCACCGTGCTGCGGCCGCCGTCGCAACCGACGAGATACCGCGAGCGCAGCCGAGCGCCGTCGGCCGTTTCGACCGTCACCCCGTGATCGTCCTGGCTCAGTCCGACCACCTCGCAGCCGCGCCGGATCTCGGCACCGAGTTCGAGGGCACGCTCGTCGAGCAACCGCTCGGTGACCGGTTGCGGAGTGGCGAGGCCGTACGGGTGCGCCGTGTCCAGCCGGTCCGGCCACGGCTTGACGATTCCGCCGAAAAGCCCGCCGACCCGGAACTTCTCGCTGACGGCGAGGAACCGATCCAGCAGGCCGCGCTGATCCATCATCTCGACGCTGCGCGCGTGCAGCCCCTGCCCGCGGGACTGCCCGCTCGGTGCGTCCAGCTTCTCCAGCACGAGCGTGCGCACGCCGTGCAGCCGCAACTCGGTGGCCAGCATCAAGCCGGTCGGCCCACCGCCGACGACGATCACATCGATCATGAAAACCCCGTTCACTGGTTGAATTTCGGCCACCCCTCCACACGGACCGGCACCCCACGCCCGCAGACCCCCACCCGGCGGCGCGACTCCCCTCGGGGATCTCGTCCGCCGGCCGATCCCACCTGCGAATCCCCACTTTCCGCAGGTCCCGGCTTCGACTGGCGATTCTGCAGCACGACCGGGGCCTTGCGGCAAGACCCGGTGCGCGATATACGTTGAAAGGGGCAGGGAATCGAAGACGTCCCGGCCGTTCTTTCTCCCGCACCGCATTCGATGCGCACCGGAGTTCCGTCGATCCCCGGACTCGTGTCCGGTGGCGGGAATGTCAGTCGGTGAGCAGAACGCTCAGCCGCGCGGCCGCGTCCTGGACGGCGAGCGCCGCGGCGTCGACGTCGAGACCGGCGATGGCCACCACCCCCACACTGCATTCGAGACCGGCCCCCCGGGGCGCGCGGACCCCGGCCGCGACACCCACGGCGCCGTGTTCGAGCTGCCCCCGGGTGACGCTGTAGCCGAGCTCCCGGGCCTGCTTCACCGCGTCGGGGTCGCGGGCGTCCTCGGGCCGCAGCGCGAGGATCGCGATCCCGGCCGCGCCGCGGTGGAGCGGGTGCCGGTTGCCCACCCGGTAGCCCACGTGCAGGAGCGCCCCCTCCGGCTCCGCGACGAGGATGACGATGCACTCGTCCCCTTGCGCGGCGGAGACGAAGGCCGTCGCCTGCGTGCGCTCGGCCAGCTCGTGCAGCACCGAACCGGCCGCGTGCTGGAACTGCGGCACGAACCGCGACGAAAGGACGGCGGCACCGGCGCCGAGCCGGATCCGTCCGTCGTCGGCCCGCACCACCAGCGAGTGGGATTCGAGCGTGGCAACGATCCGGTAGCAGATCGCCCGCGCGATCTCGAGCTCTTTGGCGAGGTCCGCGACCGTGATTCCGGCGGGCGACCGGGAGATGATGTCGAGCGCGCGCAGACCACGATCGAGCGTCTGCAGCGTACTCATGGTTTCCTCCGTCCGTCCGTCCGGATCCGACCCTACCGGCGCGGGCATCGCCCCCGATGCAGCGCATTGCAACGCTTGAGCACCGCGCGCCGCGCTGGTTGCCTTCGAGTGACGCAGGTCACTACGAACAGGAGTCGGCATGGGCATCGAAGGCAAGGTCGCGCTGGTCACCGGCGCCGGGCAGGGCATCGGACGGGCGATTGCGCTGCGCCTGGCGGCCGACGGTGCGGACGTCGCACTGCTCGATGTCGACGGCGGAAAGCTGGCCGCGGTCGAGGGCGAGGTGCGGGCGGCCGGCTCGAAGGCGATCTCCGTCGTCGCGGACGTGACCGACCGCGAGCAGATCCGAGCCGCCGTCGACCGGACGGAGGCCGAACTCGGCGGGTTCGACATCATCGTCAACAACGCCGGCATCGCACAGGTCAACCCGATTGCCGACGTGACGCCGGAGGAGGTGTCGCGGATCATGGCGGTCAACGTCGAAGGTGTGCTGTGGGGCATCCAGGTCGCCGCCGCCAAGTTCCGCGAGCGTGGGCACGGCGGCAAGATCGTCAACGCGTCCTCGATCGCCGGTCACGAAGGCTTCGCGATGCTCGGGGTGTACTCCGCGACCAAATTCGCCGTCCGGGCGCTCACGCAGGCGGCGGCCAAGGAGTACGCGTCCGACGGGATCACCGTCAATGCCTACTGCCCCGGCGTCGTCGGCACCGACATGTGGGTCACCATCGACGAACGCTTCGCGGCATTGACCGGGGCACCGAAGGGAGCGACGTTCGAGAAGTTCGTCGGCGGCATCGCGCTCGGCCGGGCGCAGACACCGGAGGACGTCGCGGCCTACGTCTCCTACCTCGCGGGCCCGGACTCCGACTACATGACCGGGCAGTCCGGGCTGATCGACGGTGGCCTGGTCTATCGGTGACCCGAACCCGCTGCACCGGAAGGACATTCCCGTGTTGACCAGAACGGTACGGGCACTGGCGGTTCCCCTGCTCGTGTTCCTCGACCACATGCTGGCGCCGAAGCACTGCCCCGAGCTGTTCGAGCTCTCCGAGCAGCTCGCGGACCGACCCGACTGATCGGCGCGACCGGTGCCGGTTCGCCGCCGGACCTCGCCGCGCCTTACCGCCACAGGCCGGCGAGGTCCGGCGTTTCCGCCGGTCCGGGAAGACCGGCGCGTAATGCTCGTACTGCGTCGACCGATTGCGTGACGATGTGGCCGCGCACGAGTCGCGCCGTCGGAACGAGTGTTCAGTGGGACTTCCTGGCTCGGTGGCGGCGCACCGCGTCCGCATTACCGCAACGGGCACTGCAGTACGCCCGGCGGCCGTTACGGCTGGTATCGACGAACACAAGACTGCATCCCGTGTTCGCGCATGCGCCCAGCCGTCCCCCCTCGGCCTCGACGGTGAAGATCGCGAGCCCGCCCGCGGTGACCGCCGTCACGCGCCCGACGACGTCGTTCTCGTCCGGCGTGAAATGCAGATGGGGACGGCGGTTGTCGTGAGTGGTGAGGTACACGCTGGCTACCCCGTCGAGCAGCAGGGCGTTGATCGATCGGCAGCGTTGCTCCTCGTCGGGTGCCACGAACACCGTCCGGAGCCGGGTCGACCACCGGCGCAGCGTCGGCAAGTCGCTCTCGCCGACATCCGACCACCGGATCGCGTGCCCGCGAAGCACCGCCTCGACCTCCGGGACGGTCCACACGCCCCGCGCCTGAAGGTTCACGAGGTCCGCGGCCAGCAGCGCGCCGGTCATGTTGTCATGGTTGAACTGCACTGACCGATTGCATCACGGTGGTCGCGTGCACCTGGTCACCACCGCCGTCCTTCCTGTCGTTCTCGTCCTCGCCCTGGGCGCTGTCCTCCGTCGCCGTGTCGTCACCGACGCCGGCTTCTGGCGTGGAATGGAGTGGCTGAGCTACCACGTGTTCACGCCTGCGTTGTTCGTCGAATCGATCGCACGGACCTCGCTGCGGGAGGTCTCGCCGGTTCCGTTGCTTCTCAGCCTGTCGATCCCGGTCCTGGCCGTGTCGATGCTGCTCGTCGCCCTGCGTCGACCGCTTCGGGCCGAGGGGCCGCAGCTCACCTCGCTGGTGCAGGGAAGCATCCGCATCAACACCTACATCGGACTGGTGTTCGCCTCGGCGCTCGAAGGCACCGCCGGGGTGGCCGCATTCGCACTCGCGGCCTCGGTGATGGTTCCGTTGGTCAACGTCGTCTCGGTCACCGCGCTGTCGTTCTTCGGTGCCCGCGATCACGAGGCTGCGACGACGAGTACGTGGCGCCACCTGGCCACCAATCCCTTGATCCTCGGATGTCTCGCGGGCTTGACGCTCAACCTCACCGGAATCGGGTTGCCCTCGGCGATCGCGGTGCCGGTCGAGATGCTGGCAGAACCCGCACTCCTCACCGGCACGCTCGTGGCAGGGGCGGCGATCACTCTTCGGGTGCGGCTGCGCGACGGCCTCGACATCACCATCGCGTCGACGATCAAACTGATCGCCCTTCCTCTGGCTGCCGCGGCCCTCGCGAGTGCGCTGGGCTTGACCGCCGCGGCCCTGACCGCCGTCGTGCTCATCTGCGCCGTCCCCACCGCGCCCTCGGCGTACATCCTCGCCGGCCGCATGGGGGGCGACGCGCAACTGATGGCATCCATCACCGGAGCACAGACAGTCCTTTCCACGGCGACTCTGCCCCTGGTCCTGCACCTGACCACAGCGACGTGACCCAGGGCCTGCAACGACGTGACGCGTGAGCGCAGCACCGCGACCGCCGGAAGCGACATGCCCGCCCAATGATCGCCGACGGCGAGACACCTCGCGGCAACGTCCCCGCCCGCGCTTCCAGTCTGGCCGAGTAAACAGTCGGTCGGCTGAGAACACGAAGCTTTCATTAGAGAATCCGACCCCATCCACGCGCCCTCGCACTGTTCGCGCCCACGAGGACGGGGAGTTGCCCCGGTCACCGCCCCTTCGGCAGCTCCCAATGCCATCCGACCAGTTCCAGGCGGTGCGCCACCCGCGCCAGGGGACGCCGGCCCCGCGAACCCCCTCGCCGGAAAGCTCCCACCAGTGCGTCCCCGCGCCCCGACACGAGTTTGACTTTGTGCGGCGCGTCACATAACTTGTCGACTGCTAACCGAACGATCGATTGGCTACATACGTTCGCAGGAAGGGCAGCCATGGCCACCCCCTCGGTTTCACAGGCGCAGGAGACGACGCCCGGCGCTCCACAGCACGCCGCCCCGCAGAACACGCGGCGGGCGGCCCGTAAGGCCGCGTTCGCCGCAGCGGTGTCGACGTCCCTCGAGTGGTACGACTTCTTCATCTATGCCACTGCCGCGGCGCTCGTGTTCAACAAGACGTTCTTCGCCACCGGCAGCGAGGTCGTGGCCGCGCTCAATTCGTTCGCCACGGTCGCCGTCGGTTTCGTCGCCCGCCCGATCGGCGGGGGCGGCTCCGGCCCCCTC
>NZ_AJFC01000330.1:0-13103 GCF_000256505.1 Rhodococcus sp. P14
GCCACTTCGGCGACAAGTACGGGCGCAAGCCGGTGCTCGTGACCGCCATCCTGCTCATGGGTGTCGCGACCACCCTGATCGGCTTCGTGCCGAACACGTCGATCACCTGGCTCGCTCCCGCGATGCTGGTCCTGCTCCGCATCTGCCAGGGCCTGGCCGTCGGGGCGCAGTGGGGTGGCGCGGTCCTGCTGGCCACCGAGTACGCTCCGGCCGATCGCCGCGGCTTCTACGGAAGCTTCGCCCAGCTCGGCATCCCGATCGGCGTGGTGATGGGTAACGCGGTCTTCCTGGCGGTGGCGTGGGCGGTCTCGCCCGAGGCGTTCACGTCGTGGGGCTGGCGCGTGCCGTTCTGGATCAGCCTGTTCATGCTCTTCGTCGCGTTCGCCATCCACCGCTACCTCGAGGAGACCCCCGAGTTCCAGCAGGTCGAGGCCAAGCTCGCGGCCGCGCCGGCCCAGCGACGTTCCCCGGTCCTCGAGGTCCTCCGGCACAACAGTGGCACCGTGCTCATGGCGGGCGGCACCTATCTGGTCGGCATCGTGATGTTCTACATCACCATCACCGGCTCGGTGCAGGTGGCTACGACGAACCTCGGCATCGCGCGCTCGGACGTGCTGGCGATCATCCTGATCGCCGCGGGCGTCCTCGTACCGATGGTGCCGCTGACCGCCTACCTGTCGGACCGCTACGGCCGCAAGCTGATCTACGGCATCGGCATCGTCGGCATGGGCCTGTGGGCCGTGCCGATGTGGCTGCTCATCGGGGCGTCCTCGTCGGGCGACATCCTGCCGTTGGCCGTCGCGCTCATCGTCTCCTGTGTGGTCATGTCGTTCCAGACCGGACCGCAGGCCGCCCTGTTCGCCGAGCTCTTTCCGCCGGAGATCCGTTACTCCGGAGCATCTCTGGGATACCAGGCCGCGGCGATCCTCGGTGGCATGGCGCCCATGGCGATGGTCGCGCTGATCAACGGGGAGGTCGCCAACCTCTGGCGCGTGGGTCTGCTCATCGCGGCGCTCTCGGTCCTCGCCCTCGCCTGCCTGGTGGCCCTCGCCCGTCGTCGGCACTGAGCTCGTCGTCGCCACTGAGCTCGTCGCCCACCGAACGAACCCTGGAGAACCCATGTATCCCGGTGCCTATCTCGACCCCGCTGCACACAAGCCCGCCGTGATCATGGCCGACACCGGCCGGACGGTCACCTTCGCCGAACTCGAAGCCAATTCGATCCGCATCGCCCGCCACCTCCGCGCGCTGGGACTGTGCCGCGGCGATCATGTCGCGGTGCTCGCCACCAACACACCCCGGGTGTTCGACATCTACTGGGCGGCGATGCGGTCGGGTCTCTACGTCACGATGGTGAACTGGCATCTCACCCCCGGCGAGGCCGCGTACATCGTCGACGACTGCGGCGCGAAGGCCGTGATCGTGGACGCCGCGCTCACGGAGATCGCCGGTGAGCTCCCTGCCCTGCTGCCGAACACCGAGCACCGCCTCGGCTTCGGCGGCACGCTTCCCGGGTATGCCGACCTGGATGCGGCCGCAGCTGCCGAGTCCGACGTGGCACTTGCGGATCAGCCGCGGGGGACGGACATGCTCTACTCGTCGGGCACCACGGGCCGCCCCAAGGGCATCAAGCCCGCCCTGCCCGACCGCCAGGTCCACGAACCCGGCGACACGATGACCGCAATGAATGCCTCGGTGTGGGGCGTGAATTCGGAGACCGTGTACCTGTCCCCCGCACCGCTGTACCACGCGGCGCCGCTGCGCACGTGCGCCGCGGTGCAGGCCCTCGGCGGCACGGTGGTCGTGATGGACCGCTTCGATGCCGAGAAGGCCCTCGAGTACATCGAGCGGTACCGGGTCACCTACAGCCAGTGGGTGCCCACCATGTTCGTGCGCATGCTCAAACTGCCGGAGGACGTGCGCTCCCGCTACGACGTGTCCAGCCTGCAGGTCGCCGTGCACGCCGCAGCCCCCTGCCCGATCGAGGTCAAGCGACAGATGATCGCGTGGTGGGGTCCGATCCTGTCGGAGTACTACTCCTCCACCGAACTCAACGGCCTCACCCTGGTCGACACGGACGAATGGCTGCGCAAGCCCGGAACGGTGGGCCGGGCCGCGCTCGGGATCGTCCACATCTGCGGCGAGAACGGCGACGACCTGCCCACGGGGCAGATCGGCACGATCTACTTCGAGCGCGACGTGCTTCCGTTCGAATACCACAACGCGCCGGAGAAGACCCGCGATGCCCAGCACCCGCGCCACCCGGCGTGGACGACGACCGGTGACGTCGGTTACCTGGACGAGGACGGGTACCTGTTCCTCACCGACCGCGATTCGTTCATGATCATCTCCGGCGGGGTCAACATCTACCCGCAGGAGATCGAGAACGCGCTCGTCGAGCACCCCAAGGTCCTCGACGCCGGCGTGATCGGGGTGCCCGATGCCGAGATGGGTGAGATCGTGACCGCGGTGATCCAGCCCGCACCCGGCGTCGACGGCGACGACACGCTCGCCGCCGAACTGGCCGACCACCTCCGCGGCCGCCTCGCCAAGTACAAGCTTCCGCGCCGGATCGTGTTCAGCGACGACATGCCCCGCACACCGACCGGCAAGCTGGTCAAGCGCAAGTTGAAGGAGCGCTTCGTCGACACTCCGGTGTGACACCGGACCGCGAATCCTGTCGACTACGAATATGATTCGGCCTGCCGCTCGTTGCGAGCGGCAGGCCGAATCGTCGGTTCGAGGTCGCGTCCCGGCCGGTTCGGCACCCCTTGCAGATCGCCGGACGCGTTCTCGGCGAGCTGCGCACCAGCAGTCCGGTGCGCGTGGTGGATCCGGCCGGCATCGTCGCCGCGATGGGGGTGTGATCGCGCGACCCCTCTGACGGGCACTACCTGCCCGGGGCGCTGGTCACCGCACCTACGTGCACGGGGCGCTGTTTCACCGCCCCTGCGTGCACGGGGCGCTGTTCACCGCCCACAGCGCCGCACGCGCCCCGTGACTGCCGCCGAGGGCGGCACTCACGGGGCGCGTTTGTCCGAGCGGCGGAGGCACCTGCACGAGTTGCTCCGGGGGTCTGTCGACTGGGCGCCCCCGGGTGGTCCTATTCGCGCACCTCGTGCAGCACCGGGGTGGCGGCGAACTCGGCGCGGGCGAGGGACCGGCGATGCACCTGGTCGGGGCCGTCGGCGATCTGCAGGAACCGTGCCTGCGAGTACAGCATCGCGAGTGGAGTGTCCTGGGACAGGCCCGCACCGCCGAAGATCTGGACGGCGTCGTCGACGATCTCCTTCACCGTCTGCGGCACCAGCACCTTGGCGGCGGCGATGTCGTGCCGGGCGGCCTTGGCGCCCTCGACGTCCATCCGCCAGGCGGCCCGCAGCACCATCAGCCGAGCCGCATCCACCCGGATGCGCGCGTCGGCGACGGTGGCTTGCACGACCCCTTCGTCGGCCAGCGGCCTGCCGAATGCGACGCGGGTGCGCGCCCGCTCCGTCATCAGCGCGACGGCGCGTTCGGCCATGCCGATCAGACGCATGCAGTGGTGGATCCGGCCCGGACCCAGGCGGGCCTGCGCGACGGCGAAACCCTGGCCGCGCGGGCCGAGCAGATTCTCCTTGGGCACCCGCACCCGGTCGAAGACGATCTCGCCGTGCCCGCCCTCGTGCCGGTCGTCGAATCCGAGCACGGTCGTGGAACGGACGATGTCCAGGCCCGGGGTCTCCATCGGGACCAGCACGATCGAGTGCTTCGAGCCGGCGGGGGCGTCGGGGTCGGTGACGCCCATGACCATCGCGACGCGGCAGTCCTCCCGCAGTGCGGCGGTGGACCACCATTTGCGGCCGGTGAGCACCCACTCGTCGCCGTCGTCGGCGATCTCGAGGCGGACGTTGCTCGCGTCCGAGCTGGCGACGTCGGGTTCGGTCATCGAGAAGCAGGACCGGATCTCACCTTCCAGCAGGGGGCCGAGCCACTGCTGCTTCTGAGCGTCGGTGCCGTAGCGGGCGAGCAGCTCCATGTTCCCGGTGTCCGGTGCGGCGCAGTTGAGCGCCTCCGGGGCGAGATGCGGGCTCCATCCGGTCAATTCGGCCAGCGGGGCGTATTCGAGATTGGTCAGGCCGGCCCCGCCCGCCTCGGGGAGGAAGAGGTTCCACAGCCCCTGCCGCTTGGCGGAAGCCTTGAGGTCGGCCATGATCGGCGGGGCACCCCAGTAGTCGGGCTTGCTCGCCAGTTGCTGCGCTGCGATCGGCTCGGCCGGCAGGATGCGTTCCTGCAGGAAGCCGGTGAGCCGGTCCTGCAGTTCGCGGACCTTGGGGCTGTATTCGAAATCCATTGTTCCTCCGGTTCGAGTGGTCGCCTAGCGGCGCAATGCGGGAAGGGCCGAGGTGGCGGCGAGATCGAGGGCGCGCCGGAGCAACGGTCCGACCATGTCGGCGATGCCGTCGAAGCCCTCTCCCACCGTCTCGCCCCGGTCGTGGCGAGCACCGATACCCTCGAGGATCACGGCGATCTTGAAGTCGGCGAAGACGATGTACCAGTCGACGTCGGCGAGGTCGATGCCACGCGCGCCGGCGTAGCGTTCGAGCAGCTCCGCGCGGGTGGGGAAGCCGTCGAGGGTGGCGAGGCCGCGGGTGATGGGGTTGGGTGTCGCACCGGGAACGTCCCAGAAGCTCAGCATGATTCCGATGTCGGCGAGGGTGTCGCCGAGAGTGGCCATCTCCCAGTCGAGTACGGCGGCGATACGTCCGCGGTCCTGCGGCGCGGCAAGGACGTTGTCGAGTTTGACGTCGCCGTGGACAATCCCCGGGTGGCGGGTCTGCGGCAGCGCGCGCCGGAGCTTGTCGAGCAGCACCGCGACCTCGGGCCGGTCGACCCTGCGGGACGCCTCCCACTGCTTCGCCCACCGGCCGAGCTGGCGCTCGAGGTAGCCGTCCGGGCGTCCGAAGCTGCCGAGCCCGACGGTGCCGGGGTCGATGTCGTGCAGCGCCGCGAGCGTGTCGGCGAGCGAGAACCCGAGGCGGCGGCGTTCGTCCGGGGTGAGGGCCGAGGCCTGGTCGACGGTGCCGACGGCCACACCGTCGACGAGTTCCATCAGGTAGAAGGTCGCGCCGAGGATGCTCTCGTCCTCGCACAGGTGCACCGCGCGGGGCACCGGCACGGACGTGCCGCCGAGGGCGTCGATGACGGTGAACTCGCGCCGCATGTCGTGCGCGCTCGGCAGCACGTGCCCGTACGGCGGTCGGCGCAGCACCCATACGTGCTCGTCGTCGGCGAGGCGGTAGGTGGGGTTGGAACGGCCACCGCCGATGAGGGAGGCGGTCAGTGCCCCGGAGACTCCACCGTCGAGTACGCGCTGCAGGTGGGCGGTCAGGGCGTCGAGATCGAGGCCGGCGACGGCGCCCGCAGGCGATGCAGTCATCGCGGATTCCTTCCTGCGTCGGCCTGTCGGCCAAACGATCGTTCGGGTGACCTACAGAGTCACCGAACGAGCGTTCGGTGTCAACCTCGGTGCCGATGAAGGGATCCGAACTGGAGAAACGCTGACGGGAGAAAGGAAGACTGCCACGCTCGAGACGGGCAGCCGATCGACCGCTAGGAAGCAGGGGCGCCGACGCGGCGGGGGCGGTGCTGCACCATCGCCAAGGCGAGATCCGCGTAGCGGTCCGCGAGTTCCTCCGCCCGCAGCGGCCCGTCGGACCGCCACCAGGTGCACACCGACTGGCCCATGTTGATGATCCCGCGCACCGCATCGCGCGGGAACTCCACCTCGAAGGCCCCCTCTTCGACGCCCCGCTCGACGACGTCGCGGAACAGGCCCTCCTGTTCGTCGCGCAGCGCGACGACGAGCCGGCGACCGGCCTCGTTCAGGCTGCGCAGTTCCGTCGCACCCACCAACGCATCGAGCTGCCGGGTGGTATGGAACATGACCCACGCCCGCACCAGCGCCTGCAACTGCGCGTCCGGCGAACCACCCGCCCGCAGCAACGCCCCCCGGGTCATGGCGATCGCATCGTGCAGCGCCCTGGTCATGATGTCCTGCAGAATCTCCTGCTTGGACTTGAAGTGGTGGTAGATCGAGGCGACGGTGATGTCGGCGTCGCGGGCGATGTCGCGCATCGAGGTGCCGTGGTACCCGCGCTCGTTCATGTTCTGCAACGCCGAGTCGAGGATCGCCTGCCGGCCATTACCGGTCCCGACCGTAGCCGCCTTCGCCGCGCTCATCGTCTACTCCGTCCCGCCGGTCGTGAACCGCTGACAGCGTAGTCGCAGGGCGGGTGCCCGAATCGGCCGGATCCGTCCCGCGAATCCCGAGACGGCCGTCTCCGCGTGCCGAACCGACGGATGTCGGTCCGACCTGGCAGCATCAGCCGCGGCAGCCTCGCCCGGGGCCGCTCACCATCGGACAACACAGGGGGCCGTCATGCCAGCACCCGTTCTCACCGACGAACAGCGCACCGCCGCACTCGCCAAGGCCGCCGAAGTGCGCAAGGCCCGCAGCGAGCTGCTCGCCGCCGTCAAGGCCGGCGAGCTCGACGTCCCGGCCGTGCTCGAGAAGGCGGAGACCGACGAGGTCGTGAAGAAGACGAAGGTCTCCGCCCTGATCAAGGCGCTGCCCGGAGTCGGCGCGGTCAAGGCCGCCAAGCTCCTCGAGCAGCTGTCGATCCCGGACACCCGCCGCATCGGGGGCCTCGGCGCCAACCAGCGTCAGGCGCTGCTCGACGCCACGACGGCCGCCTGACCCGTCGTTCGGCCCGGCGCAGGTGTTCCCGCGTCCCGAAGGGGGAACACCTGCGCGGGCGCGTCGACCACGCGCTCCGCGACCACGGAAGCCGACCGAGCGGGAGGAGTCGGATGACGACGTCCGTGCCCGAATCGCGGCAACAGCAGGACCGGCTGTTGTTCCGATTCATGCTGCTCTCCTTGGCCGCCGCGGTGCTCACCATCGTCCTCAAGGCGAGCGCCGCATGGGCGACCGGCTCGGTCGGGTTCCTCTCCGATGCCCTCGAATCCGGCGTCAACCTCGTCGCCGCAGTGGTGGCGCTGATCGCGCTGCGGGTGGCGGCCCGCCCCCCGGACGCGAGCCACCACTTCGGCCACGGCAAGGCCGAGTACGTCTCCGCCCTGGTCGAGGGCGCGATGATCTTCGTCGCCGCCACCGCCATCATCTGGACCGCGATCGAACGCCTGATCAGCCCGGTTCCGCTCGTCCAGCCAGGGCTCGGACTGGCCCTGTCGACCGTCGCCTCGGTGATCAACCTCGGCGTCGGCCTCACCCTGCTGCGCGTGGGACGCACGCACCGCTCGATCACGCTCGTCGCGGACGGCAAGCACCTGCTGACCGACGTATGGACCTCCGCCGGAGTGATCGTCGGCATCGCGCTGGTCGCCGTCACCGGCTGGGAGCCCCTGGACCCGATCGTGGCGCTCGCGGTGGGCGTCAACATCCTGTGGACCGGGTACCGGTTGCTTCGCGGCTCGGTCAGCGGCCTGCTCAGCGCCGCCCTCCCCCAGCACGAACAGGACCAGGTCAACGCCGTACTGGACCGGTTCCGTGCCGAGTGCCCCGTCGAGTTCGCGCCGCTGCGCACCGTCGAATCCGGCCGGCAGCGTCAGGTGTTCGTCGTCGTGACCGTGCCCGGCGACTGGACCGTGCGGACCGCCCACGACATGGCCGACCGCATCGAGGCGGCGATCGACGCGGTGCTGCCGCACACCGAGACCTTCATCCACGTGGAACCGGCCGGACCGGAGAACGCCTGACGGCAGCCACCTCGTCGCGGCCCGGTCGAGCGAGAGTTCGACACCTCGAGCGCGAGCGAACCGGAGGCGCGCCGAGCGATCCTGGCGGCACCCGTCGGGACGTTGGGCGACGGCGCGGAGACGCGGAGGGGGCGGAGGCGCGGCTACCGTGGCACGTGGACTACGGATACCAGATCACCATCGATGCAAGGACTTTCGTCTACTTCGGCGCCGTCGCGCGACTCAGCGACGTTCCTGGATACGGACCATGTTGCCCGCCGGGTCTCGGAAGGCGCAGTCGCGGATGCCGTACGGCTGCTCGGTCGGCTCCTGCACGACCTCTACATCCCCGGCCTGCACCTTCTCGAACGTGGCATCGAGATCGCGGGTGGCCAGCAGGATCCAGCCGTAGGTGCCCTTGGCCATCATCTCGGCGATGGTGCGACGCTCGTCGTCGGTGATACCCGGGTCGACGGCCGGCGGCGCCAGAAGGATGGACGTGTCGGGCTGACCTGCGGGACCGACTGTGATCCAGCGCATCTTGCCCTGCCCGACGTCGTTGCGGACCTCGAAGCCGAGGACATCGCGGTAGAAGGCGAGCGACGCCTCCGGGTCGTCGTGCGGCAGGAAGCTGGTGTGAATGGTGATATCCATGACGAGCAGAGTAGGAGCGTCTCCGCGTCCCGCGCTTCTCGATTCCTGATCGATCCGGCGAGCACGAGGCCGTCCCTCTCGTCGACGAACTCGCCGTCCACGCGCGACCCATCGAAAGCACTGGGCAACTCCGCTGCGACGTGGCACGATCGCGTAGGTGACCGGGGGACCTGCTGACGCGCAGCACCTGCGCGATCTCGCGCGGCTGCGCCGCGTTCGTGATCGGATCGATCGGGAGTACGCCCAGCCGCTGGACGTCGAGGCGCTCGCTCGCGGAGTGCACATGTCGGCGGGACACCTCAGCAGGCAGTTCCGGGCGGCGTACGGGGAGTCGCCGTACGCGTATCTGATGACGCGGCGCATCGAACGCGCGATGGCACTGCTGCGTCGCGGCGATCTGAGTGTCACCGAGGTGTGTTTCGCGGTGGGCTGCTCGTCGCTGGGCACCTTCAGCACCCGCTTCACCGAGCTGGTCGGTGTGCCGCCCAGCGTCTACCGGCGTCAGGCGGCGCACGCGGCGGCGGGGATGCCGTCGTGTGTCGCGAAGACCGTGACCCGACCGATCAGGAATCGAGAAGCGGGAGCTGCGGAGCCGCAACTAGCCTGACCGCCATGACGTCACCGTTGACCCGAGCTTTCCCCTCCCGGCGGATGGAGACACCATGAGCATGGCCACGAAGACGGACACGCAATCCCCCACGCTGCACACTGCCGACAGCCACGATCTGATTCGCGTCCACGGTGCGCGCGTGAACAACCTCCACGACGTCAGCGTCGAGATCCCGAAGCGCCGGTTGACGGTGTTCACCGGGGTCTCCGGCTCGGGCAAGAGCTCGCTGGTGTTCGGCACGATCGCCGCGGAGTCGCAACGACTGATCAACGAGACCTACAGTGCCTTCGTACAGGGTTTCATGCCGACCCTGGCGCGTCCCGACGTCGACCTGCTCGAAGGATTGACGACGGCGATCATCGTCGACCAGGAGCGGATGGGCTCGAATCCCCGCTCCACCGTCGGCACCGCCACGGACGCGCACGCGATGCTGCGCATCCTCTTCAGCCGGTTGGGGCAACCGCACATCGGTTCCCCCAACGCGTACTCGTTCAATGTCCCCTCGGTGAAAGCCAGCGGTGCGATCACGGTCGAGCGCGGCGCCGGGAGGACGAAGACCGAGAAGGCAACCTTCCACCGGCTCGGCGGCATGTGCCCCCGCTGCGAGGGGATGGGTTCGGTCACCGACTTCGACCGGTCCGCGTTGTACGACGAAAACCTGTCGCTGGACGAGGGCGCGCTCACGATCCCCGGCTACAGCATGGAAGGCTGGTACGGCCGGATCTACCGGGGCTGCGGATTCTTCGACTCGGCCAAGCCGATCCGCAAGTACACCAAGAGGGAGCTGCACGACCTGCTCTACAAGGAACCGACCAAGATCAAGGTCGACGGGATCAACCTGACGTACGAGGGGCTGATCCCGAAGATCCAGAAGTCGATGCTGTCCAAGGACGTCGATGCTCTGCAGCCGCACATCCGGGCGTTCGTGGAACGGGCCGTGACCTTCTCCACCTGTCCCGAGTGCAACGGCACCCGGCTCGCCCAGGAGGCCCTGTCCTCGAAGATCGACGGCAGGAACATCGCCGACGTCTGTGCCATGCAGATCAGTGACCTGGCGGACTGGGTCCGCAGCCTGGACGAGCCGTCGGTGGCTCCGCTGCTCACCGGGTTGCAGCACCTCCTCGACGCGTTCACCGAGATCGGCTTGGGATATCTCTCCCTCGACCGGCCGGCGGGCACCCTGTCCGGGGGAGAAGCCCAGCGCACCAAGATGATCCGGCACCTGGGCTCCTCCCTCACCGACGTCACCTACGTCTTCGACGAGCCCACCATCGGACTGCACCCGCACGACATCGCCCGGATGAACGACCTGTTGCTGCAGTTGCGCGACAAGGGCAACACCGTGCTCGTCGTCGAGCACAAACCGGAGGCGATCGCGATCGCCGACCACGTCGTCGACCTCGGGCCGGGGGCCGGCACCGGGGGCGGCGAGGTGGTGTTCGAGGGCACCGTCGAGGGCCTGCGCACCAGTGGCACGCTCACCGGGCGGCACCTGGACGACCGCGCGTCGGTGAAGCCCGCGGTGCGTACCCCGTCGGGGGTGCTGGAAGTGCGCGGCGCCGACACGCACAACCTGCAGAACGTCGACGTGGACATCCCACTCGGCGTGCTGGTCGTCCTCACCGGCGTGGCGGGCTCCGGGAAGAGCTCGCTGATCGACGGTTCGGTAGCCGGGCGCGAGGGCGTGGTCACGGTCGACCAGGGGGCGATCAGGGGTTCGCGGCGGAGCAATCCGGCGACCTACACCGGGTTGCTCGACCCGATCCGGAAGGCGTTCGCGAAGGCCAACGGCGTGAAGCCGGCATTGTTCAGCGCCAACTCCGAGGGCGCGTGCCCGGCGTGCAACGGCGCCGGGGTCATCTACACCGACCTGGGAGTGATGGCCACCGTCGAATCCACCTGCGAGGAATGCGAAGGCAAGCGGTTCCAGTCCGCGGTGCTGGAGTTCACGTTCGGCGGCCGCAGCATCGCCGACGTGCTCGCGATGCCGGTGACCGAGGCCGAGGAGTTCTTCGGCGCGGGTGAGACGCGGATCCCGGCGGCGCACAAGATCCTGGAGCGGCTCGCCGACGTGGGGCTCGGCTACCTCAGCCTCGGCCAGCCGCTCAGCACGCTGTCCGGCGGTGAACGGCAGCGAATCAAGCTGGCGACCCGGATGGCCGAGAAGGGCGGTGTCTACGTCCTCGACGAACCGACGACCGGTCTGCACCTCGCGGATGTCGAACAACTGCTCGGTCTGCTCGACAGGCTGGTCGACTCCGGCAAGTCGGTCATCGTCATCGAGCACCACCAGGCGGTCATGGCGCACGCCGACTGGATCATCGACCTCGGACCCGGCGCCGGCCACGACGGTGGCCGGATCGTGTTCGAGGGCACGCCCGCCGACCTCGTCGCCACGCGGTCCACCCTCACCGGCGAACACCTCGCGGCCTACGTCGGCGCCTGACCGGCCCCGTCGCGTGCGTACGTCCCGCCGGCACGACGGTCAGTTGGGGCGGAGGGTGAGGATCTGGGACACGGTGCCCACGGGACCGCGAGTGTCGTGGAGGACGCTGCTCGTCAGGCCGAGACCGTCGGGACCGAACGAGACGGTGGTGTCGAAGCCGAGCCAGTCACCACGAGGCTCGGTGAACAGATGGGCGGTGAGGTCGACGTTGGGGAAGGCGACGTCGTCCGGGGACGCCCGCACGGTCATGCCGTTGGCGATGTCGAACAGTCCGGCGGCACCGGCCGGCGCGCTGACCTTCTCGTCGAGCACCAGGGGCAGCGGGGTGCGCACCCAGTACGCCGCCCGGCCCGGCTCGAGCTGGGTGCGGCGGACTTCGGTGGAGGCGATGAACCCGCCCGGCCACACCGTCGAGGCGTCCCACGGGGCCATGGCCTCGGGCGGGTCGATCCGCGGCAGCGACGTCGCTTCCAGCGCCGGGGTGGGGCGCGGCTGCATGAGCCAGGCCCGCAGCCGTACCGCGGCGCGACCGTCGTGCGTGAGGACGGCCTCGACGAGCTCGATGGTGCGCCCGGGACGCAGGACGGTCACGGTGGTCTCGACCGTGTCGACCGGGACGGTGCCGAGGATGTCGTAGGACAGGCGCGCGACGACCAGTCCGTCGTCGCGGCGGGCGTCCCGGTCGCATTCGACGGCGTGGACCAGTAGCCCCAGGGCGGGCGCGATGTGCTGTTCCTGCGGGTTCCAGGCGCCGCCCACGTGATGGGTCGGCCGGAACGCGGCCGGACCGATCCGTTCGAAGTAGGCCATCTGCTGCTCCAGAAATCGGGGACTCGTCCAGGCATGATCCCAGGCGGGCACGATCCTCCGCGGACCGGGCGGTGCGGGACGGCGACAGCCCGCCCCTGGTCGACCAGGGGCGGGCTGTCGTGAATTGCGGCGCCGGTCAGGCGGGGACGTGGGCGTCGGCCCAGGCGTTGTACCCGCCGAGCAGGTCCGACACGTTCTCGAAGCCCTGCGCCCGCAGCAGCGACGCGGCCACACTCGACCGCCACCCCCCGGCACAGTGCACCACGATCGGCTTACCCGTGGGCACCTGCTCGAGCCGCGCCCGCAGCTGCGCCAACGGAATCGGCACCGCCCCCGGAATCGTCCCGAACTCCCGCTCCCCGGGATTACGGATGTCGACCAACGTCACCGCATCCGCGGCGAGCAACGCCTCGAGCTGCTCGACGGTGGTCCGCGGCGCCGGGACCACCAGCCCCGCCAGCTCCGCCGGGAACACCCCGTCGGACCCGACCGTCAGATACCCCAACGCGTTGTCCGACCCGATCCGGGCCAGCCGCACCGCCGCGTCCTGCTCCTGCCCCGGGTAGGTGATCAACACGATCGGCTCCCCCACCTCGGCGACCATCCCACCGGTCTCGGCGAACCGCCCGTCGAACCCGACGTTGACCGACCCGGCCAGATGCCCCGCGGCGAAGTCGTCCACGCTGCGCGCATCGAGCACCCGCGTCCCGGCGGCGAGCTCCGCCCGCACCCGCTCCGGCGACAACTGCGGGATGGCCCGGTCCTGGGCGAGCAGCGGATGGGTGCGCTTGTTCATCGCGGCATCGATAGAGAAGTACGACGGGGCCGCGGGCTGGCCCTCGG
>NZ_AJFC01000331.1:0-24704 GCF_000256505.1 Rhodococcus sp. P14
GGGGTTGCCGGCGACGACGGTGGTCTTCACGCAGGGGCCTTTCCACATACATTCGGGATATCCCGGCGCGGTGCGCTGCCGGGAGGTTCTGGTCGGACCGCGCTCACCATGTGCACAGCTCTATCACCGCGTAGGTGGTGGCGACGTCCGGCCACCGGACCTCGGCGAACAGCCGCCGCAGTAGACCTTGCCTCTCGCACTCCGATTCGCGTGCGGCCGCCGAAGGGCGACCTGTGGGGAGGTCGTCGTGCCCGGGCGTCATGCGCACCGCCTCGTCAGCAGTTCCGTGATGTGAACGGCCGGGTGCGGGTCGAAGCGGTATCCGCTGCCGCGGACCGTGGAGATGATGCTGCCGAACTGCTGCAATTTGGTCCTGATCCGGGAGACGTGGACATCGACGTTCCGGCCGCGACTGTCCACCTCCCGCACCCCGGTGCCGAGGTCGCGCAGGACGGCCCGGGACACCACGGTCCTCGGGTTGCGGACGAGATAGGCGAGGATCTCGAACTCGCTGTGGCTGAGCAGCACTCGCCGGCCGTCGAGCAGGACGTCGCGGGCGGGAAGGTCGATGATCAACGGGATGGGGGTCGGGCTGAGCACTGTATGGGTGCTCACGCCCGGAACCAGATCGTGGGCGGCCTCGCGAAGGGCGTCGGCGAGCGCCGCCAGGTCACGCGAGGAGTGTGTTCCGATGTCGGGCAGCCGCAGGACGAGAACGAGTTCGGCACCGGCGGCGGTGACTACGTCATTGCGAGTGGCGAGGATTTCCATGTGAGGCTCCGGTCGAGGAGGGGATCCGACGAGCTGACGGGCGATGCGGTGCGGCGACAGCTCGGACACTCGTTCCGGAGACTCGGCAGGCGACTCATGATTCACTCCTCCAATGCGACGGGGCGGTGGTAGGCGCCCTCGTGGTAGAGCAACGGAATACTCTTGCCCTCCGCCGGATTCGGGTCCTCGTGCGCACGAACCACGACACCGACGACCAGAGTGCTGTCACCGAGCGGAATCAACCGGTCGACGACAACCCGGAGCCAGACCGGCGTGCCGTGCAGGACGGGTTCACCGGATTCGATTCGGGTCCAGAGTGACTCGTCGGAGAACCGCTCCGCCGCGCTGCGCGCGAAGCGCTGCGCGAGATGCTGCTGATGGTCGCCCAACAGGTGGATCACCAACGACTCGGCCGAGCGGACGGCGTCGATGCTCGACGACGTGTCGGTGATGTTGAACGAGACCAGCGGCGGATCGAGGGAGAGCGAAGCGAAGGACGTCGCAGTGAACCCGACCGGGCCGGAGCCGGATTCGAGAGTGACGATCGTGACCCCGGCGGGGTGCCGCCGAAGGGCCGAGCGGTATTCGTCGCCACGGACGCCCGGAGCGTGCTCCGATGCGGCGGTGGCGGAGTATTCGAGGGCATTCGACATCGACAGGGACATAGCCGTTCCTTGAAGGAGGTACATACCGAGACGGAGGGAGGAGTCGGGAAGACACGTACTCAGGTCAGGAGGCACAGAGACACGAGCGGGTGCGGCACAGGTCCACGTGCCTGCGGCTCCACGCTGTTTCGGTCATAGTGCTCGATCCTCACCTGTCTGCAGTCGATCGTGGCCGTCCCCGACGGTCTTCGTCGGGGCACAGCCGAGGCGGTGCCGGGGTTGCCGGCGCCCCTAGCTCGTCGGGAAACCCCTTTCGCGCAACGCGTCTCGAAGTCGGCGGCGCGATCCCAGGGTACCCGGATCCGTCAGTCGTGCCACGATTCGCCCGGTCCAGCTGCCCGGCAGGCCCTGTCCACGGTAGAAGTCCTCGGCGCGGGTGTCGTACCGGACGATACCCGCGTCCTGCGCCTCGAGTCGGTAACGGTCCCGGTGGCACACCACGTCGAATCCGAGGCGCGGCTTGACCTCGGCCCGCTCCGCGGGATCAGGGAAGCCGACCGAGAGGCCGACGACCGGGAAGACCCGCTGCGGCAGCTCCAGGACGTCGGCGACGCGCTCGGGCTCGTTGCGGATGCCACCGATGTACACGGTGCCCAGGCCGACCGATTCCGCCGCGACCACGGCATTCTGCGCGGCCAGGGCCGCGTCGACCACGCCGAGCAGGGTGCCCTCGGCGAAGTCCGCGTTGACGAGTTCTCGGCCGTGGACCGTAGCGATGCGCTCCGAGCGGGCGAAGTCTGCGAGCCAGACCAGGAAGAGCGGCGCGTGGCGGACCGCATCCTGATCGCCCGCAAGGGTGGCGAGCGCATCGATCCGCTCGCGGTCGGTGACGGCGACGACGGACCACAGCTGCAGATTGCTCGAGCTGGCCGCGGACGACGCGGCGGCGACGACGGCGCGCAGATGATCCTCGGGGACGGGACGGTCGAGGAACCGGCGCACCGACCGGTGCGCCAGCTGAGTCGCCAGCACCGCGTTCCAGGGACCGGTCGTGTCGGCAGCACCGAAGCGTCGCTCGAGAGCACCGCGTCGTTCGAGAGCACCGCGTCGTTCGAGAGCATCGGAGCGAGCGACCACCCGATCCGCGCCGGCGCCGGGGTTCGCTGTGAGTGGGTGAGACGTGGTCACGAGTGGAGCCCTTCTGGCCGGTTCCCGGCCGGTCGACGGATCGCTATCGGCTGCCCACCGGCGAATCGGCGGTGAACCCTCTGGCGCGCTCGGTGTCGGATTCGCTCCACAGCGTCGTCGGCGGTACCTCCGCGCGCACCAGCGGCACGACCTCCTCGGCGAATCGACGCAGGGTGTCCTTCTGGCGTTCGAAGTCGAGCACGTGGTTGACGGATACGGATTGGAGGACGTGGCCGAAGCACTCGTGGTAGTCGAGGATCTTCTCGGCCACGCGATCCGGCGAACCGACCAGGGCCGGACCCCGCTCGACCGCCTCCTCGATCGTGCGGAAGCTGGTGGTCTTGCCGACGGCGCCCGGATCATGTTTCCTCTTGTCGGCCTGGCGTACCGCACCTTCGTAGATGGGCCGGTACTCCTCGATCGCCTTCTCCGTGGTGTCCGCGAGGAACAACCCGCCCGAACCCGATCCGACGTAGGCCTTCGCCGGGTCGTGACCGTGTGCGGCGTAGTGCTCGCGGTATCGATCGATCAGGACCTTGTAGTTCTCCCGGGGCTGCAGGGCGTTGGCCGTCACGATCGGGTCTCCCCACTTCGCCGCCAGGTCCACTGCCCGCGCCGACGTGGCGGATCCGTGCCAGATGCGGAACGGCCCGTCGAACGGGCGGGGCAGCGTCGTGACATCGGCGAGTGCCGCTCGGTACTCACCCGACCAGTCGACGTGTTCCTCCCGCAGCAGCCGGCGCAGCAGTTCGTAGTTCTCGGTGAGGTAGTCGTACTGTTTGCCGATGTCGAGGCCGAACAGGGGGTACTGGAGCACCTCGTTGCCCTTGCCGATGACGATCTCGAGGCGGCCCCGGCTCAGCTGATCGACGGTGCACAGATCCTCGGCGACGCGCACGGGATCGAGCACCGACAGCACGGTCACACCCGTGGACAACAGGATCCGCTCGGTGGCCTGTGCGATGGCACCGAGGACGACGATCGGGCTGGACGAGAGCACGTCGCCGGCATGACGTTCGCCGACCGAGTAACTGTCGATGCCGAGCTGCTCGGCGAGCACGGCCATCTCGACGACGCGGTTCAGGCGCTCCGCGGGAGCGACGACGTCGCCGGTGACCGGATGCGGCGGGTTGAAGATGATGTCGAGGATCTGGAAGCGCACGAACTACAGAGTCTGCCGTCCCGGTGGGCGTCCGCGAAGGGTTGTCCTCGAGGTGATCGGAACCGTTGCGCCCGGCCGGACACGTCGCCGTCTCGGCATCGGCGTCACGGTAGCCGTGCACCGGGGTGCGGACCAGGATTGCGATCGTCGTGATCCGAAATCGGTGCAGGTCGGACCCGCCCGAAAGGGCGTGGGTTGTCCGAGACCCGTCCACTGGATAGCGTGACCGTCCGGCAGCACCGAGGGCGGATTCCCGCCACGAACGGGCCGCGCCCGCGGCCCATCGGAGGAAAGATGGTCGGCACCAGTCACGCGCAGGTCGTGATCGCACGCGTCGTGGGCACGCACGCCCCGGCGTGTTGTTGTCGCTGACAGCCGTCCCACCGGACGCACCCGCGTCTCCCGATACTGACATCTCCTCCGGCCGCCGGTGCCGCGTTGCCCGTTTCCCGGGCACCCGGCGCTCGACGTGGCCCGAAAGGACTCCCTGCGATGCCTCCCTCGACCACCCTGCCCGTCGTCGACCTCACAGGCCTCGACGGCGATGCCGCCACCCGGGCCGCCCTGCTCGACCGGCTGCGCCGGGTCACGCACGAGGTCGGCTTCTTCCACCTGGCCGGCCACGGCATCGACCCGGCCCTCGCCGACCGGCTGATCGCGGCGGCACGCGCGTTCTTCGCCCTGCCCGACCCCGTGAAGCTGGAGATCGAGAACTCCCACTCGCCTCATTTCCGCGGCTACACCCGCGTCGGGGGTGAACGAACCCAGGGATATGTGGACTGGCGCGAGCAACTCGACATCGGCCCCGAACGGGCTCCGGTGGCACAGTTCGACCCCCAGCGGCCCTGGGAGGTGCTGCACGGTCCGAACCTGTGGCCGAGCCGGGTGCCGCAGCTGCGGACGCTCGCGCTGCAGTGGATCGAGCAGGCCGGCGCGGTCGGCCGTCGACTCCTCCGGGCATGGTCCGAATCCCTCTCCGCACCAGCCGATTTCTTCGACGGCGCGTTCGCGGACCCCGATCCGCTGCTGAAGATCGTACGGTACCCGGGCCACGACCGATCGATCACCGGACAGGGTGTGGGCAGTCACAAGGACGTGGGAGTTCTCACGCTGCTCTATCCGGAACCCGGAAGCACCGGCTTCCAGGTGGAGATCGACGGCACCTGGGTCGACGTCGAACCCCTGCCCGGACACTTCGTCGTCAACATCGGCGAACTCCTCGAACTGGCCACCGGCGGCTACCTGAAGGCGACGACGCACCGGGTCCTTCCGCCGGCTCCCGGCACCGACCGGGTATCCCTGCCGTTCTTCCTCAATCCCGCACTGGATCAGGCGTTGCCGCATGTGCCGCTGCCCGGCGCACTCGCCGCCGAGGCCCGCGGGGTGGGTGCGGACGAGCACGGTGACGCCCTGCACGCCGTGTACGGGCTCAACGCGCTCAAGTCACGGCTGCGGGCACACCCCAACGTCACCGAGCGCCATCACGCCGACCTCTCGAACTCCCCCCTCCTCGCCGGCCGGCCCGGCGATCTCGACGAAAGCGAACACTCCGAATGACTCTGCGCCGCACCCTGTCCGTGGTCTCCGCCGTCGCCCTGGCCACCGGGCTGGCCGCCTGCTCCGCCTCCGGGACCGGTGAGGACACGCTCGTGATCTCCGCCTCCGCGACACCGCACGTCGAAATCCTGGAACACGTGCGGCAATCCGGTGCGCTCGGCGACGTCGTCCTCGACATCAAGCCCGTGACCGGCGAGGTGGACCCGAACGAGTTGCTCGAAGCCGGTGACGTCGACGCCAACTTCTTCCAGCACCACCCGTACCTCGCCGACTGGCAGCAGCAGAAGGGCGTGGACAACCTCGAGTCGGTCGCCGCCGTACACCTCGAACCGCTCGGCCTGTACTCGAACAAGATCGCCGCGGTCGCGGACCTGAAGAACGGCGACACGATCGCGCTGCCGAAGGACACGACCAATTTCGCGCGCGCGCTCTACCTCCTGGAGTCGGCGGGCCTGCTCGAACTCGACAAGCCGCTGTCCGAAGCGGACATCGCGACGGTCACTGCCGCGAACATCGTCTCGAATCCGAAGAACCTGAGGTTCGTCGAACTCGAACGCGCGCAGCTCGCGCGCACCGTCGACGATCCGGCGATCACGGCCTCGGTCGTCAACTCGAACTACGCGCTCGAAGCGGGGCTCAACCCTGCGGACGACAGCATCGTCCGAGAATCCGTCGACAACAACCCGTTCGAGAACATCCTCGTGGTGCGGTCGGAGGATGCGTCCGATCCCGCCGTCACCGCCCTCGCAGACGCCCTCGAGTCGCCCGAGGTCGCTGCCTGGATCGCCGAGAACTACGACGGCGCAGTCGTACCCGTCCACGAGGTCGGGGCGTGATCGTCGTCGACGGACTCACCAAGTCGTACCCTGCAACGGGTAGCACCGGCACGATCGACGCACTCCGCGGAATCGACCTGAAGATCGAGGAGGGAGAAGTCTTCGGCATCGTCGGCCCCAGTGGTTCCGGCAAGTCCACGCTGCTGCGATGCCTGAACCTGCTGGAACGCCCCACGAGCGGACGCATCCTCCTGCGCGGCGAGGACCTCTCGCACCTGTCCGAAGGCCGGCTGCGCGCGTCCCGCCGCCGCATCGGCACCGTCTTCCAGCAGTTCAACCTCCTGCACTCCCGCACCGTCCGCGCGAACGTCGAGTTTCCGCTCGAGGTCGCCGGCGTACGGAGGACGGAGCGCCGGGACCGGGCCGAGATGTTGCTCGAGCTCGTCGGGCTCACCGACAAGCGGGACGCCTTCCCTTCGCAGTTGTCCGGCGGGCAGCAGCAGCGCGTCGGCGTCGCCCGCGCACTCGCCGCGGAGCCCGACGTACTGCTGTGCGACGAGGCGACCAGTGCCCTCGACCCGATCACCACGGAGCAGGTGCTCGATCTGATCGCGGCCGTCAACCGGACCCTCGGCGTCACCATCGTCGTCGTCACCCACGAGCTGTCCGTGGTGCGCCGGATCTGCACGTCCGCGGCTCTGCTGGACGGGGGCCGCATCGTCGAATCCGGTCCCGTGGCCGATCTCGTAGCCGACCCCGGGTCCCGCCTCGGTGATGCGCTGCTGCCGGCGGGTGTCGGCGAGCAGAACGGTGACGTGACCGCGCTCGTCACCGCCCGCGGATCCGCCGTCGCCACGCCGTGGCTGTCCCGGCTCTCCCGCGACGTCGGGGTCGACGTCGCGGTCGTCGGCGGCCGGGTCGACCGTGTCGCCGGTACCGACATCGGCAAGCTGCACGTGCGTTTCGACGGTGACGTGGATCGCGACGCGGTGGACCGATTCTTCGCCACCCTGCCCGACGTCACCGTCGCGTGGACGACCGGCGCCGTGGCGAGAGTAGGGGCATGAACAAACTCAGCTGGTACGACGCCCTGCCCGAGGTGTGGGCCGCCACGCTCGACACCCTCTACATGGTGGGCGTCGCCTTCCTCCTCACCGTCGTGGGCGGGGTGCTCGTGGGTGTTCTGCTGCACGTGACCGCGCCGGACGGGCTGCGCCCGATCCGACCGCTGTATCTCGTTTTGGGGGCCGTGGTCAACGTGTTCCGTTCACTGCCGTTCCTGGTCCTGCTGATCGCGCTGATCGGTGTGACCCGTCTGGTGGTCGGGACTGCGATCGGGCCGACCGCCGCGCTCGTCCCCTTGACGATCGGCGCGATCCCGTTCTTTGCCCGCATCGTCGAGAGCGCGCTGCGAGAGGTTCCGCGTGGGCGGGTGGACGCGGCCCGGGCCATGGGGGCCTCGAACCGGCAGATCGTCACCAAAGTACTTCTTTCCGAATCGCTTTCGTC
The DNA here is from genome assembly GCF_000256505.1 of Rhodococcus sp. P14. NCBI lineage: Bacteria > Bacillati > Actinomycetota > Actinomycetes > Mycobacteriales > Nocardiaceae > Rhodococcus > Rhodococcus sp. P14. The sequence continues at coordinate 7,569 of NZ_AJFC01000331.1, forward strand.
TCTGATCTCGGGTTCCACCCTCACCGCGGTTCTGCTGGTCGGGTACTCCGCGATGGCCGGGGTCGTCGGCGGCGGCGGGCTCGGCGACTTCGCCATCGTCTACGGGTACCAGCGCTTCAACACCCCGGTCCTGATGGTCGCGGTGGTGGTGTTGATCGTGCTCGTGCAGGCGCTGCAGACCGCGGGAGACGTCGCGGTGCGGGCGCTCGCACACCGGCGATGAATTTCGCTTCGCGGCGGCGCGGCCGTGCCTACTGCAGCATCAGCTCATATCGAATCGATATGAGGTGATGCCGAAACACCGTCTATCCGCGACGCGCGCCACCCGCCAGGGTGGAGACCATGGCCACCTCTCTCCAGGCGCTCTCGGCTCCGGCCGCGGTACGCCTGCGCGCTCCGCTTCCGGGACTCGCCGTCTGTGCCGCGGCGGCAGCGGCGGCCCTCGTCGTCGCCCGGCTCGCCGGGGGCATCAGCCCCCTGCTGATCGCCATCGTCCTCGGCGCACTCCTGGCCAACACGACCTCGCTCCCGGCGTCCACCGAACCCGGCCTGGCCGTGGCCTCGCGCCGGTTGCTCCGGATCGGGGTCGCCCTCCTCGGTCTGCAACTCCTCGTCACCGACGTGCTCGCCCTCGGCTGGGGCGTGCTCGGCCTCGTCGTGGCCGTGGTGGTCGGCGGCATCGCCGGAACGATGGCACTGGGCAGGATCCTCGGGCTCGACTGGACCCAGCGCCTGCTCGTCGCCTGCGGCTTCTCGATCTGCGGCGCCGCCGCCGTCGCCGCGGTGGACGGGGTCGTCGACGCCCGCAAGCAGCACGTGGTCACCGCCGTCGCACTGGTGGTCGTCTTCGGCACCGCCATGATCCCCGGCCTGCCGCTCGCGGCCTCCGCGCTGGGACTCGACACCACCCAGGCCGGCATGTGGGCCGGCGCCGCGATCCACGAGGTGGCGCAGGTCGTCGCCGCGGGGGAAGCCGTGGACGCCGGCAACGCCGGGGCGCTGGGCGCGAGTGCCCTTGCGGTGGCCGTGACCGTGAAGCTCGCCCGGGTCGCGATGCTCGCGCCCGTGGTCGCCTGGATCGGCGCGGTGTCCCGCCGCCGCAGCCGCGAGCAGACCGAAATGCGGCGGCCCCCGCTGGTGCCGCTGTTCCTGCTCGGCTTCCTCGGCTGCGTGGCCCTGCGCGCCACCGGCCTGCTCCCCGACCCGGCTCTGGACGTCGCCCGGCTCGCGCAGACGGCGCTGCTCACCGCCGCCATGTTCGCGCTCGGCACCGCCGTACGCATCGACGTCCTGCGGGGCGTGGGCTGGCGGCCCTTCGCGCTCGCCGCCGCATCCACGGTGTGGGTCTCGGCGATCGCCCTCACGGGAATCCTGCTGCTGGGATAGCGGATACGCTCCGCAGCCGCGCGCCGATCGGACACGGACAACGGTCGTGCCGCACGCGGATGACCGGACGGTTCGCCGCTGGACGCGGTGGCCCGGAGCGACGGCCCGGCCGAAACGGATTTCGTCGGAAGCACTTCGGGCACCGGCGGCCCGCTGTTACCGTCGGAGGGATGACAGCGCCGGCGAAGGTGGGCTCCCCGATCCGCGTCGCGATCGCCGCGACCCTGTCCGTCGCGTTGCTCGGCGCCTGCACGTCGTCCGGTGACGACCCGGCGGTCACCGCGGAGTGCATCTCGGTTCCCAACGGCACCCCCCTGTCCGCCGCGCCGCCGGCACCGCCCACAGGTGAGCGGGACCTGGCCACCAACCCCGAGGTCGCCACCGGCTACCGGGACGACATGACGGCCGTGACGACCGCGACGTACGCGGTGTCCACTGCCAACCCGGTCTCGACGGAGGCGGCATGCAAGGTGCTGCGCGACGGCGGCACCGTCGCCGACGCACTGGTCGTCGCGCAGACGGTGCTCGGACTCGTCGAGCCCCAGTCGTCGGGGATCGGCGGCGGCGCCTTCCTGCTCTACTACGACGCGGAGACCGGGCAGGTGCAGGCGTACGACGGCCGCGAGACGGCACCGATGTCGGCCACCGAGAACTACCTGCGCTGGATCAGCGACACCGACCGCACCGAACCCCGGCCCGACGCCCGTGCCAGCGGCCGCTCGATCGGGGTGCCCGGGGTGGTGCGCCTGCTCGAGGAGGTGCACCGCGACCACGGGAGCACCGAGTGGGCCCGGTTGTTCGACCCGGCCGTCGCCCTCGCCGAAGACGGGGTGGTGATCAGCGACCGGATGGCCGCGGCGATCGCCGACGCCGCGCCCGACCTCGCCGTCGACGACGAGGCACGGGCGTACTTCCTGAACCCCGACGGCACACCCAAGACCGCGGGCACCGTCCTGGTCAACCCGGCCATGGCGAAGACGCTCGGCGCCATCGCGTCCGACGGAGCCGACGCGTTCTACACCGGAGCGCTCGCCCAGGACATCGTCGACGCCACCGCCACCGCCACGGGGGGCCGCACCCCCGGGACGATGACCGTCGACGACCTCGCCGGCTACGAGGTGAAGACGCGCACCCCCGTGTGCACGCCCTACCGGGAGCACGAGATCTGCGGCATGCCGAACCCGTCCTCGGGAGGCATCGCCGTCGCGGCGACGATGGGCATTCTCGAGAACTTCGACGTGTCCGCGCTGGGACCGACCGAGGTCGACGAGAACGGGGGCGAGCCGACCGCCGACGCCGTGCATCTGATCTCCGAGGCCGAGCGGCTCGCGTACGCGGACCGCGACAAGTACGTGGCGGACTCGGACTTCGTTCCCCTGCCCGGCAACTCGCCGCAGACCCTGCTCGACGACAACTACCTGCGCGCACGGGCCGATCTCATCGACCCGGGCCGGAGCATGGGCACGGCACAGCCCGGCGACTTCGGGCCGGTGCCCCTGGGGGTTCCGGCGCAGGACCGCGAACACGGCACCAGTCACATCTCCATCGCGGACGAATACGGCAACGTGGCCTCGATGACCACGACGATCGAATCGGCGTTCGGCTCGTTCCACATGGTCGACGGCTTCCTGTTGAACAACCAGCTGACGGATTTCGCCGCCGAACCCGTGGACGAGGCCGGGGTCCCGGTAGCCAACCGCGTCGAACCGGGCAAGCGGCCGCGCAGTTCGATGGCACCGACCCTCGTGTTCGACCGCAACCCCGACGGCACCCGCGGCGACGTGCGCATCGTCGTCGGCTCGCCGGGTGGTTCAGTCATCATCCAGTTCGTGGTCAAGACCCTCGTCGGCATGCTCGACTGGGGTCTGGATCCCCAGCAGGCGGTGTCGGCGGTCGCCTTCGGCGCGGCCAACACGCCCGTCACCGGGGTCGGCGGTGAGCATCCGGCGATCGACGGCAGCGACGACGGGGCCCGCGATCCGCTGGTCGCCGAGTTGCGCGCACGAGGTCATCAGGTGGCGGTGCTTCCCCAGTCCAGTGGGCTCAGCGCGCTGCGGCGGGACGAGACCGGGTGGATCGGCGGCGCGGACCCCCGTCGAGAGGGCGCCGTGATGGGCGACACCACCGGATAACGATCCGGGGCGAAGGTCCGGGCGCCGAGTCACGACTGAATAACCACACGGGGTTTCGCCGATCTACGGGAATAAGATCGACAACCATCGATCGCCGTCACGGCGGGTGGGAACGGATGGATCGGGGTACCGGGATGCGGATCGCGGACGTGCTGCGGAACAAGGGGCCGGTCGTGGCCACGGTGGATCCGGACCTCTCGGTCGAAGACATGATCGGCGAACTGGCCCGCAACAATGTGGGCGCCCTCGTCGTGATGGAGGGCGGCGCCGTGATCGGCATCGTCTCCGAACGCGACGTCGTGCGCCGGCTCCACCAGCACGGTCCCGCCCTGCTCGACGCCCGGGTCCGGGACATCATGAGCACGACGGTGTCCACCTGCCTGCCCACCGATACGGTGGACAGCCTCGCCGAGACCATGACCGAACGCCGGATCCGGCATCTGCCCGTCGTGGTGGACGGCCGCATGGTGGGGATCGTCAGCATCGGCGACGTCGTGAAGAGCCGGATCGACGAACTGCAGTGCGAACGCGACCAACTCGAGTCGTACATCGAGCACGGCTGAACCCGGGCACCAGATTTCAGCACCAGATTTCAGCGCCAGATTTCAGGGGGATTCTCCGGGTGATCCCGGATTCGCTCCAGCGTGCTCCGGGCGACAGTGGACCACATGGCGAAGCGTCCGGGGCAGCGGTGGCGGCAGGCGACGGTGTGGCTGCACGTGGTCACATCCGTGGGATGGATGAGCCAGGCCCTCGCGCTGCTCGTCCTGCTGACACTGAGCCGCACCGCGGTGGATCCCGCGGTGCGGGTGGCCGGAACGACGATGGCGCAGCACCTCGACAGCACGCTGCTCGCCCCGCTGGCCAACGCGTCGGCGTTCACGGGCTTCCTGCTCGCGGCGGCGACGCCGTGGGGCTTCCTGCGCTACTGGTGGGTCGCGATCAAGTTCGTCCTCACCGTGGTCCAGGTGAACCTCGGAATCTTCCTGCTGTCGGCGGGCCTGAACAGTTCGGTGGCCGCCGCCCGCGACGACGCGTCCGGACCGGCGGGGCCGATGATCGCGGGCACCGCGCTGATGGTCGGCGCGCTCGCCTTCCAGGCGTGGCTGTCGGTCGCGAAACCCTGGGCCCGCACCCCCTGGACGACCGGGAAGGCGAAACTGCCCGCCGCGCCGCCGTGGGTCTTCATGATGGCGACGGGCGCAGTGGCCGCCGATCTGACCGTCGCGGTGCTGCTGGGTCACCCGCTGCCCGCCTTCTCCGCGGTGGCCCTGGTCGTCGCGTCGACGACCAGGGCCAGGACGATCCGCGAGGCGAGCCTTCGACCCGCCTACGGCTGAGGCACCGCCGTGGTCGTCGCGGTGGTGGTGGCCGCCGGCGTCGTGGTCTCGGGGGCGCTCGACTCCGTCGTCGTGGACTCGACCGGCGGCAGCGGCTCGACGGCCGGAGCCGGGGACTGCACCGCGGGCGACGGGACCGGGGACGGCGTGGTCGTCGTCGGAGCGGGGGCCGCCGCCGGGGCGGGAACCGGGGCCTGGACGGGCGCCGGCGACGCTGCCGTCGTGGTGGTCGCGGCCGGGGTCCGCGAGGTGGTCGTCGGGGCGGACGTGGTTGCCTCGGCGGCGGTCTTCTCCGCGTCCTCGTCCGCCGTCGGCGGGATCGGCGCCGGATCGATCGGCTTCGACGAGACGACGAGCTTCGGGGCGGTCGACTCGGCCTCGGCCTTGTCGAGCTCGCCGCTCTCGGCCTGCTTCGCCAGGTGCGTCAGCCAGGCTGCCGCGTACTGCGCCGAGGTCAGGGGCTTGCCGTTCTCGGGGTCGGAGTCGCGCCAGTAGTCGAAGTGGTGCCCGGTATCGGGACCGAGGGTCTGCTGGTAGGGATCGCTCAGCGCCACCTCGAGGGTGTTCTCGTTGTCGGCGAGGAACCCGATGACCTCGTTGCGGAGCTTCGCCGGCAGATAGGCCAGGTCGATCAGCTCACCGGAGGTGATCTCGTCGTCCGTGCCGTCCGAGGCGACATCGCGGACGGCCGGCTCGTAGGACGGATCCGACACCTTGATGAGCACGTCGAGGAACGTCTCGTCGCTCTGCATCCAGTTCTCCTGCGACTGGATGTCGGCGAACGCGGCCATGGCGATCCGCCCGAGGACCGTGGCGACGTCCAGCGCGGTCTGCGGCGTGAGGCCCTCGCGCTCGAGCGCGTCGACGTTCAACTGCCGGCCCACGTTCACCGCGAGCTGCAGCAGGGCGATGTTCTCCGGGGCAGAACACGTGAGGTCGCCCTCCGAGCAGAACGACGCCACCTTGCCGTCCAGCGCCCCGAAGCTGCCCGAGGTGCCCGGCAGCGAACCGCTGCCCGACGCGCTGTTGCGGCCCGACTGGTAGGCGAGGTCGAACCCGTCCGGGTTGCGGAACTCGTCCTCCGCGCCGGGGAACGGTCCCTCGCCCGCCTCACGACCGGCGTCGGCCAGGATGACCACACCCACGACCGAATCCGGATCGACGATCTCGTACGACCCGTCCTCGGCGACCTCCTGGTTACCGATCTCCATCGCCACCCGGCGCGCCACATCGGCGCCCTCGCTGTACCCGACGACGGCGAACTTCGTGTCCGGGCATGCCTCGCGGATCGCCTGCATCACGGTCTGGGCGTTGTCCACGCCGGTCTCGACGGCGTCGTCGTACGACGACATGTTCGCCGGGTACTCGACGTACACCGCGGAGTAGGAGCCCTCCGGGACGTCGTCGCGCGGCGCGTTGACGACCTCGTCGACCCAGGGGCTGCTGAAGTCGGTGGACGATGCGGCGGGCAGAGGGTTCCCGTCGGCGTCGAGGAGCATCGCATGCGTTCCGGGGCGGGGGCTGTCGTTGCGCCCGCCGACCGCGATGCTCACCATGTCGTGGCACTCGGTGACCGACGCGGTCAGCGTCGTCGGGGTCGTCGACGGCGCCGACGGTTCCGAGACCGCCACCGCTATCACCGCCGCCGCGCCCAGCGCCACGGGAGCCACCGCAGCCGCGGCAATCCGCTTGTTTCGCACCGCCCAATCGAGTGCCATGGTCCCACCCCATCCGATCTCGGTCCGTGCCGACGACCCCGGTTGCGGTGTCGACGCGTCGGACGGAACGTCGCTCGGGGACTCGGTCGTGTTACATGTCCGTATCGCGGGAGGGGCCGCGATACGCGGCCGAGGCTTCTGTCCCCCGCGTCGTTCCGCTCGGGCAGCACCGTCGTCCGGGGGCGGTCCCCCTGTCCTGCGGCAACAGCCTGTGCATCCATGTGGGCGCGAGTAGGCTGCCGGTCATGGCCGAACTGTCCGCCGAGGTGCGGGCTCTGCTCGGGGCGCGGAACATGGCACACGTCGCGACGCTCATGCCCGACGGCTCACCGCATGTCTCTCCCGTGTGGATTGCGGTCGAGGGTGATCGCTTGGCGATCTTCTCCGCTCGCGAGAACCGGAAGGTCGCCAATCTACGCCGTGACGGGCGCGTCGCCGTGTCGGTCTGCGACGAGCACAACCCGTATCGGTCGGTCGTCGTCCGCGGCCGGGTCGTCGAGGAACTCCAGGGCGACGAAGCGGTCGAGATCATGGACCGGATGAGCAACCGCTACGTCGGCACCGACTTCCCGATGCGCTCGGCGATCGTCTCGCTCATCGAACCCGAGCGAGTTCACCTGCAGGACCTCCCGTTCCACCACCCCTCCGGCACCGGAACCTGAGCCGCGACCTCCGAGGCCGTCCGGGTGCGACCGTCGACCGCGATCCGGGGATGCCCTGCACGACCGCAGCGCAATCCGATTCGGCGCGAGGATTCGGTTGCGCGCGCGGCGCAGGCTCCGCTCGGTCCCGTCGTTCCGGGGATCGCCTTTCACTCTCGCGGCCCACACCGAGCGCGTCTGATCCATCTCGGGACCGCCGACACAACGGTCGTTTTCACTGAGTGAAATAGCTTCTGCCTGATCGATTTTCCCGATCGGCCCTGTCCCACAGCGGAGTTGACGTACGGCAGTGCACGCAGTCACAATCCGAACGATCACTCGGTTACGAACAGGTGTGCACTATGCGAACAAGCTCCGACGGGGTCGCCACCGAGGCGCCCCGACACACGACCCGCTCCGCGCGACTCGTCATCGCGCTGTGCTGGGTCGCGGTACTCCTCGACGGCTTCGACCTCGTCGTTCTCGGCGCCGTGAACCCGGCGCTGCTGGACTACCCGGACTGGAACGTCGATGCCGGCGGCCTCACGGTCATCTCGACCGCCGGCCTGGTCGGCATGACACTCGGAGCCCTGGCCATCGGCACACTGACCGACGTCCTCGGCCGGCGACGCACCCTCATCTTCTCCGTCACCGCCTTCTCGGTGCTGACCCTCGCATGCGCGTTCGCGACATCACCGGAGATGCTCGGCGTCCTGCGCTTCCTCGCGGGCCTCGGCCTCGGCGGCGCACTGCCCACCGCGCTGGCCATCGTCGCCGAATTCGCGCCCGGGAAAAAGGGATCCGCGTCGACCACCGTCATGACCGGCTACCACGTCGGCGCCGTGGCGACGGCCCTGCTCGCCCTCGTCCTGCTGGAGAGTTCCGGGTGGCGTTCGATGTTCGTCGCGGGCACACTGCCGGCGTTCGTTCTCGTCCCCCTGATGTTCCGCTACCTGCCCGAGTCGCCCGCGTACCTCTCCGCCCGAGGCCGGCACGACGAAGCCGCACGCATCGCTGCCGACTACGGACTTCCGTCCACCGACGTCGTGCCACCGGACCCCGGCCACACCCCGGACGCGAAGCCGGCGTCGCCGGTGCGGGCCCTGTTCTCGCCGCAGTTGCTGCGCACCAGCGTGTCCATCTGGGTCACCTCCTTCATGGGGCTGCTCCTGGTGTACGGCCTCAACACCTGGCTGCCGACGATCATGCGCGAAGCCGGATACGACCTCGGTGCGTCGCTGTCGCTGCTGCTCGTGCTCAACGCCGGTGCCGTCGCGGGCCTGCTCGTCGCCGGCCGCGTCGCCGACCGGATCGGCGCACGCACCGCGGGCCTCGTGTGGTTCACCCTCGCCGCGCTGTTCCTCGCCACGCTCAGCATCAACCTCGCCTACGGCGTCTACGTGCTGGTGTTCCTTGCCGGCTGCTTCGTCTTCAGTTCCCAGGTGCTCGTCTACGCCTTCACCAGCGCGGCCTACCCGGCCGAGGCACGCGCCACGGCGCTCGGCTGGTCCGCCGGCGTGGGCCGCATCGGCGCCATCTGCGGTCCGATCCTCGGCGGTGCGCTCCTGCAGGCCGGCGTCGCCTACCCCTGGGGCTTCTACGCCTTCGCCGCCGTCGGCGTACTCGGCGCCGTCGCACTGTCGACGAGCCGGCCGGTGCGGTAGCGCTCGGAACTTGCCCACCGAATCGGAACTTGCCGCGTGAATTGCGTGGGCAAGTTCCGAATCGGTGCGCGAATCCCGTCGGACGCCGTCCGGGCTGTGAGGCGAACCCTCAGCCCCGCGCCATGTCCACGAAGCGCGACAGGTGCAGCTGGTGCGCGACGGTGATCGTGGCCGTCGGACCGTTGCGGTGCTTGCCGAGGATCAGATCCGCCTCACCGCCGCGCGGGTCGTCACGTTCGAACGCGTCTGGCCGGTGCAGCAGAATCACCATGTCGGCATCCTGCTCGAGACTGTTGTGCACCGAGATGCCATCGGCAACAAAGTTGTGCGTGCCCGGGACGGTCCCGTCGTACACGTCCTGCTCACCGAGGCTGACGATGGATACGATCTCGTCCCAGTACACATTGTTGGTGGCGAGCATGTCGATGTCGGCGGTGTCGAGGACGCCTGCCACCTGAGCCAGACTCGACCGTGAACCCCCAACGGACCGCGAAGCCGCGGCCGCGACGAGCTCGCTGGGAGCGAGTTCCTCGACAGCGAGGAGCCGGCCCAGCGCCGCCTCGACGTCGGGTGTCACGGTGTCGGCGTCGTGACGTACGAGCTTCGGGCCGAGCTGCGCGAGCACCCACTGTGCCGCGGTGCCGTGGGCGCCCACGTCGTGCAGGAAGACGGCCTGATTCTCCGGGCCGGTGACGACGACATCCCAACCTGTTTCGGCCGCAGCGATCCGAGCGAAGACGCCGATTCGCAGGAGCAGACGGGCCAAGTCGTCGGCGAGGCACCGGGCTGCGCACGGATACCGGACATCGGCCCGCCCTCGGGCTCCGTCCCACGCGACGATTCCGTTGCCCTCCCACACGTGGCACACGAGCGCGGCGACCTGTTCCTTCGGCAGCGCGAACGCCTGGGACGGAACAGAACTTTCGACGACGGCGCGCTCGGCCAGCGCGACGACGTCGTCCTCGGAGACGGCGTGCGTGGCGAGAGGAGCAGGAACGGCGCGGGGCGCCGCGACCCGCTCGCCGACCGTGAGCTCGCCGAGGGGAATCCACCCGTCGACGGTGAGGAAGGGATGGTTCGCGGTGGCCTCCACCTGACGACCGGAGTCGAGCGTCAGCCGGAACACCTCCTTGCGTCCGCTCGGGAACACCTTGGTCATCGAGCGCGCAACCATGCGCATGCGCTCGTCCAGCGACCAGACGACGGGCTGTTCCCCACTGACCAGCAACTCGCCGAGGGTGACCTCGCAGCCGTTGTCCGCGCGCAGGACGCGGGTGCTCGCGGTGAGGCAACCCGACTCACGCAGGTCGGAGACCATGGGCTTCTTGTCGGTGCGCTGCTCGGGACCGCGGTTGAGCTGACAGATCGCGACCACCGGGACCTCGAGCTCCTTCGCGAGAAGCTTGAGGCTACGGGAGAATTCGGAGACCTCCTGCTGGCGGGACTCGACCTTCTTACCGGAGGTCATCAGCTGCAGGTAGTCGACGACGACCAGCCGGATGTCGTGTTTCTGCTTGAGGCGCCGCGCTTTTGCGCGAATCTCCATCATCGTCAGGTTGGGGGAGTCGTCGATGAACAGGGGCGCTTCGCTGATCTCGCTCATCCGCCGGGCGAGGCGCGTCCAGTCGTCGTCGGTCATGCGGCCCGAACGCATGTCACCGAGCTTGATCTTCGCCTCGGCGGAGAGCAGCCGCATGACGATCTCGGTCTTGCCCATCTCGAGGGAGAACATGACGGAAGCCATGCCGTGCTTGACCGAGCAGGACCGCAGGAAGTCCATGCCGAGCGTGGAGTTGTGGGTGGGCACCATCGACCGCCCGGCGAGATACAGGTGCTCACCGTCGACCTCGACGCACCGCACCGGTACGGACTCGACGGGACGGACGGCGACGATGCGCCGCTGCCGCGGCACCGTCGTACGGGTCTGCTTGTGCGCCTTGGCCTTGCTGGGGAGGACGAACACGTCGTCGTCGGTGGCGAATCGCACCGCCGACCCGGCGGCGGCGCAGGTGTAGCCGAGGCCGGCCAGCAGCTCGGCGACGTCGTCCCGCAGGCGGGCGCAGTCCGACTCGAATCGCACGGTGCCGTCGTCCTCGACGTGGCCGCCGGCGTCGAGCAGACCGGCGAGCAGTTCACGCCGCTGCTGTTCCGACGCCCGCTGGTAGGCGCCGGGGATGTGCGCGCCGAGCGTCATGAGTTCCTCGGCGAATCCGCCCTCGCCCTGCACCCGCATGTGCACGTGGGGATCGGCCGACGGGCCACCGAGCCAGGCGCCGAGAGTGAACGGGGCGACGGGCAGATCGGCGACGGGCAGGCGCAGCGGAGCGACGTTGCCGACGATGTGGCCGGTGGAGAGTGAGGCCGCGAGCTCCCCGGTGGTGCGTACCCGCGACGGGCCGCCGTCGGAGGTGAGCCACTGATGCTGCTCGTCGGCGACGAGGACCGTGCCGTCGGAGAACTCCACCTCGAAGCAGGGGCGGCCGTGCAGCACCTCGGTGGCGGCCAGCACCCGGGTGGGGCGACCGTGGGCGTCGAGAAGTTCGTCGCCGACGGCGACCTCGCCCATGGTCGTCCAGCCGCCGGGGGTGGGCAGTGCAGTGTCGAGGGACAGCGCCTTTCCGACACCCGGGCGGGCGGCGACGATGATCATCTGCCCGGCGTGGAGACCGTTGGTGATCTCGTCGAGTTCGGCGAACCCGGTGGGCACACCCAGGGAGATGCCGCCGCGGCTGGCGATCGAGTCGATCTCGTCCATGGTGGGCTGCAGCAGCTCTTCGAGCGGGACGAAGTCCTCGGACGTGCGGCGCTCCGAGACCTCGAAGATCTCGGCCTGGGCGCGGTCGACGACCTCGGCGACGTCCTGCCCATCGGAGCCGGCGTACCCGTACTGGACGATGCGGGTGCCGGCCTCGACGAGGCGGCGCAGGATGGCCTTCTCGGCGACGATCTCGGCGTAGTAGCTGGCGTTCGCGGCGGTAGGCACGGTCTGGGTCAGCGTCACCAGGTAGGCGGCGCCGCCGATGCGGCGGAGCTCTCCGCGCCGGTCGAGTTCCGCGGACACCGTGACGGGGTCGGCCGGCTCACCGCGACTGTAGAGATCGAGGATCGAGTCGTACACCGCCTGGTGGGCGGGACGGTAGAAGTCGCCGGGCCGCAGCACCTCGAGCACGTCGGCGATGGCGTCCTTGCTGAGCAGCATGCCCCCGAGCACCGACTGCTCGGCGACCATGTCCTGCGGGGGCTGGCGGCCGAAGTCGCCCGCCGGCTCCTCCGGCGGTCCCGGGTACTCGGAATGGCCCCGATCGTCCACTACAGCCACGCGACGCCGTCCTTCCCCGTCTCGGCACCTTCGCGGGGGACAGGCCCTGTCCACCCGCGCTCGTCACCACTTCTACCCGGCCCCACCGACACGTCCTCCGGACGCGCGCGCTCGACGTTAGGCACTGGGAACGCCCCGTCCAAATCCGCCTGTGCACACATCTGTGGATGAATTGTGGAAACAGGAGGACGACCTTGTGCACCCCTTGGGGACAACCTGGGGACAACGCATCTCACACTTTGCATCGCTGCTGTTCAGACGGCACAAATCGTGTTTCACACGTGTGGAGAACAACCCGCTCGGCGTGTCGTGCCGGATGTGTTTCCGGGCGTGTTACGCGGTTCCGGCACCCCGCCGCTATGCGGCAGGTCACAAACCTACCGGTACCCCCGTCGGGTTATCCACAGGCTTGTGGACAGACGACGAAGAGCCCTGCACCAGGGGCGCAGGGCTCTTCGAGGACCGGAATCAGGCGGCCACGACGTTCAGATCGAACTTCGCGGTCACATCCGGGTGCAGCTTCACGATCACCGTGTGCTTGCCGGTCGACTTGATGTGCGCCTTGGGCAGCTCGATGATGCGCTTGTCGACGACGGGGCCACCGGCGGCCTTGACGGCACCGGCAACGTCGGCGGCGGTGACCGAGCCGAACAGCTTGCCCGAGTCGCCGGCGGTCTTCACGGCCAGGGTGACGTTCTCGAGGCCCTCGATCGCGGCCTTGAGCTCCTTGGCGTGATCGAGGCCGCGCACCGCACGAGCCTCCTGGGCCCGGCGGATGCCCTCGACCTGCTTCTGGGCACCACGGGTGGCGACGATCGCCAGGCCGCGGGGCAGCAGGTAGTTGCGGCCGTAGCCGTCCTTGACCTCGACGGTGTCGCCAGGCGCACCGAGGTTGTCCACGTCGGCAGTGAGAATGAGCTTCATCGTGTGTCCCTCCCTTTCCTTAGCGAGCCGTCGAGACGTAAGGAAGCAGGGCCACCTCACGCGAGTTCTTCACAGCGATGGCAACGTCGCGCTGGTGCTGCACGCAGTTGCCCGTGACACGACGGGCGCGGATCTTGCCGCGGTCGCTGACGTACTTGCGCAGCAACGTCGTGTCCTTGTAGTCGATCTGCACGTTCTTTTCCTTGCAGAAGGTGCAGACCTTCTTCTTCAAAACCTTTTCGCGCGCGGGCGCCTTAGGCATGGTCTTTCTCCGTACTTTCCGAATGTTCCGATCGAAGGTCGGATCAGAACGGGGGCTCGTCGTCCCCGCCGAAGGAGCCCGCCGCCGGCGCGCTGCCCCACGGGTCGTCCCCGCCGGTGCTCGCGCCGGCACGGGCCCCGCCCGATCCTCCGGAGGAACCGCCGAAGCCGCCCCCGCCACCGCCCCCGCCACGGCTGGCCTTGTTGACCTTGGCCGTCGCGTAGCGGAGCGAGGGGCCGATCTCGTCGACCTCGAGCTCCACGACAGTGCGCTTCTCGCCTTCACGCGTCTCGTAGCTGCGCTGCTTGAGCCGGCCCTGCACGATCACGCGCGAGCCACGGGTCAAGCTCTCGGCCACGTTCTCCGCTGCCTCACGCCAGATGTTGCAGCGCAGGAACAGCGCCTCGCCGTCTTTCCACTCGTTGGACTGACGGTCGAAGATGCGGGGCGTGGACGCGACGGTGAAGTTCGCGACCGCGGCCCCCGCCGGGGTGAAACGCAGCTCGGGATCAGCCGTCAGATTGCCGATGACGGTGATGACGGTGTCGCCTGCCATGTGGTTCCTCCTGCTGTGTGTGGAGTCCTGATGCGCCCGAGCCTACGGCCGGACGCCGACAGACTCACTTGCCGTGGCGCAGAACCTTGGTGCGGAGCACCGACTCGTTCAGGCCGAGCTGGCGATCCAGCTCCGCGACAGTGGCGGGCGTAGCGCTGATGTCGATCACCGCGTAGATGCCTTCGCTGTGCTTGGCGATCTCGTACGCGAGACGACGCTTACCCCACACGTCGACCTTGTCGATCTTGCCGCCGTCCTGGCGAACAACGTTGAGGAACGTATCCAGCGACGGGGCGACAGTGCGCTCGTCCAGGCTGGGGTCGAGAATGACCATCAGTTCGTAATGACGCATAAGACCTCATCACCTCCTATGGACTATGGGCGGTCACGGACGGTCCGTGACAGGAGGGTCGTTGCGTCAGCAACCCATGCAGGCTACACGACGCGCCCTTGACCAGCGAAATTGGCCTAGGGTGAAGAACATGCGCACGAGTTCCCGGACGCCCGCGCTCGTCGCCGTCGTGACGTGCGCGCTCGCCATGTGGCTCGGCTACCTGAACAAGGCCCGCTGCGCCGGGCCGCCGTTCGACCCGCAGGGCCGCAGCGTGCGGTTCGACGCGGTCAAGGACGCCACGGTCTGCTACTCCGACATCCAGCAGTTGTGGATCGGACGCGGCATCAACCTGCACCTGTTCCCGTTCCTCGACGGCGGGATCACCCGCGACGGCGTGCTCACCGGCGGCACCGTCGAGTACCCGGTACTGAGCGGCATCCTGATGTGGGTGGGGGCCCTGCGCGCCGACACCGACGCCGAGTTCCTCCTGCACTCCGCGCTGCTGCTGGCCCCGTTCGGCCTGCTCGTCGCGTGGCTCCTCGGCCGGCTGGCCGGATGGGCCGCGCTGCTCTGGTCGGTGACGCCGCCGCTGGTGCTGTACGGCTTCCACAACTGGGACCTGCCCGTCGTCGCGACCACCGTCGGGGCCGTGGCCGTGCTCGGGGTGCGACGGTGGTCCCTGCGCACCCGCGCGGTGGCCGCGGCCGTCCTGCTCGCGGTCGGGTTCTGCCTCAAGGTGTATCCCGGCATCTTCGTGCTGCCGCTGATCGCGTACGTCCTGACCGGCGGGGACGAACCGCGACCCCGGCGCGACGTGCGGGGCGCGGTGACGGTGGGCGCCGCAGCGGCGGTAACGGTGATCGCCGTGAACCTGCCGTTCGCGCTGCTCGGCTATCCGGGATGGCGCGCATCGTTCGAGTTCCAGGGCAACCGCGCGGCCGACGCCACGAGCAACTCGATCTGGTACTGGGGGCTGCGGCCGCTGGTCGGCGGCTATCAGGACACCGAGGTCACGGCCGAGTACAACGACATCGTCGCCGTCGTCTCGCCGTTGTCGATCTGCGCCGCCTTCGCGCTGGCGCTGTGGCTGGGGTGGCGGCGGTACCGCCGCGACGGCAGCTACCCGTGGGTCGCGGTCGGCGCCGCGATGCTGTGTGGATTCCTGCTGCTGCACAAGGTCCATTCACCGCAGTACACCCTGTGGCTGTTGCCGTTCCTGGTGCTGCTGCGGGTGCGCTGGCCGCTGATCGCCTCGTACCTCACCGTGGACCTCGCCATCGGGATCGGGGTGTTCCTGTGGTTCGACGCGACCATGACCCACAGCGACACCACGATCCCGCTGCTGCTCACCCTGGTCGGGGTGTGGGGGCGGGCCGCGCTGCTCGTCGTGCTGTTCTTCGTGTTCGCCGGCGCACCCCTGCGCCGATCCGGCCAGCCCCCACCCGACGAGGAGCAACCCCGGATGCCGGCTATGAGCGGAGAAAATCGGTGAACACGTCCCGGGCCGGGCGGCCGGCGCGGTCGTGGTGAGTGCGGCAGCACCGCGGCTGGTCTACCCTTCCGCGCGGGGGGAACCGGAACAGGCCGGGATCCCGACGGGGTGATCGAGGACGAAGATGAGTGACTATCCGCAGTACCCGCCGAACAATCCGGGCGGGTATCCCCCGCCGGGCGGCTACGGGTACTACCCGGGGCCGCAGTTCGGGCCGCCACCCGACAACAACCTGGTGTGGGGCATTCTCACGACGATCCTGTGCTGCCTGCCGCTCGGCGTCGTTTCGATCATCAAGGCGAGCCAGGTCAATTCCCTCTGGGCGCAGGGCCAGTTCGATGCCGCGCGCCGATCGGCCGACGACGCGAAGAAGTGGGCGATCTGGTCGGTGGTGGCGAGCGTCGCGGTATGGGCGGTGGTCGTCGTCTTCTACATCGTCGTCCTCGCCGCGGCGGTCTCGTCGTCGGGTTACTGAGGGACCCGGCCGTGCAGACGCTCACCGCCCGGCTCGCCGCTCCCGTCGGGGTGGCGGCCGTGTCGGTGTGCGTGTGCGCGGCCGTCGCGTGGGCGGATCCGACGACGCCGGGTGGCCCGATTCCGCCGTGCCCGACCCGCGCCCTGTTCGGTATCTGGTGCCCCGGGTGCGGATCGTCGCGGATGCTGTATTCGCTGCTGCACCTCGATGTTCCGGCCGCGCTGCGCTACAACGCCCTCGGCGTGGCCGCGGTGCTGCTGCTGGGGTGGTCGTTCGTCGTGTGGACGGCCGCCCGGGTCCGTGGACACCGGATCGTCCAGTGGTACCAGTGGCGGTGGGCGCCGCAGATCGTGCTGTGGGCGGTGCTGGGCTGGTTCGTCGTCCGCAACCTCCCCGTCGCGCCCTTCGACGCGCTGCGCGTGTAGACGACGCTCGTCGCGGACGAGCACTCGCGCGCGAAAATGCTTCCCGCGCAGGTTTTTACGCGCGCGGGCAGCACCCGTCGCGCGCGGCTCCGGCCGGGCTACGGTGCGGCGCTCGAGGCGGGTGTCCGCCGCTCGGCCGATTCGGGAGGTGATGTCCGCCGGGCGCCGGGCCGCACTCCCTCCGGAATCCACCGCGGGGGAGCGTCGGGGGCGTGGTCGAGCACACCACCGACGGGGTCGTCGACGAAGCCGTAGCGCACGAGATCCTCGGCCGGACGGAGAATCTGCCGGACGACGAGCGCGCACAGCGCCACGACCGCGAGGTCGCGCAGCAGCACGGTCGTCGTGAACCACTGCTCGGGCAGGCCCTTGTTCTCGGCGCCGAGATAGAAGTACATGCGCGGCACCCAGACGAGGGCGTCGATCGTCATCCACGCGAGCAGGATCCGCCGGTGCGGCAGGGGGCGC